>DATEJJ010000941.1:0-6140 GCA_035278125.1 Rugosimonospora sp. | reverse complement strand
AGGCGACGTCGAGTACCTTCCGCTCCGTGCCGGGCAGCCGGGCCAGCGCCCGCATCGCGCCCCGCCGCAGCGTGGCGGTCCGGGCCGTGCCGCCGGTGATCAGCCAGCCGGCGAGCATGGCCATCCGGATGACGTGCCGGGCGTACGGGCGGCGCTCCGCCTCGTATGTCCACAGGAGACGGTCCTCGGCCCGGCCGGTCAGCACCAGGGCCAGCTTCCAGGTGAGGTTGGCCGCGTCCCGGATGCCGGCGCACATGCCCTGGCCGGTGAAGGGCGGGGTGAGGTGCGCGGCGTCACCGAGCAGGAACACCCGGCGGTCCTGCCAGCGCCGCGCGAGGGCGCCGCGGAAGGTGTACCAGGTGCGGCGCACCACCGTCACCGTCTGCGGGTCGGTGCCGCCGAGCCACGGGCGGATCAGCGCGCGGACCCGGGCGTCGTCCAGCTCGCCGGGCGGCAACCGGAACTCCCACCGGTACCGGCCGGGCGTGACCAGCATGACCGTGGCCGCGCGGTCGGGGTCGCAGACCTGCTGTACGCCACCGTAGAGCGGGAGCGGCTGCGGGCTGTCCACGTCCACCACCAGCCACTGCTGGGTGAACCCGAGGTCCGCCAGGTCGCCGCCGAGGCAGGTACGGGTGGTGCTGTTCGCGCCGTCGCAGCCGAGCACCGCGTCCGTCCACACGGTACGGTCGGCGCCGCTGGCCGGGTCGCGGTACCGCACCCGTACCGGCGCGGGGCCGTCCGGCGGCTGGTCGATCGCGTACACCTCGACCCCGCCCCGCAGCTCCACCTGCGGCAGCTCGGCGAGGCGCGCCCGGAGCAGGTGCTCCAGGTCGGGCTGGTGGAACATGTTCGCCTGCGGGTAGCCGTGCACCCCGCCCTGCTCCGCCCGGTCGAACTGGGCCAGTACCCGCAGGCCGGCGTCGACGAGCTGCATGCCGGCGGCCGGGCGGGAGATGGCCCGCAGCCCGGCACCGATGCCCAGGCCGGCGAGCACGCGGTACACCTCGTCGTCGAAGTGCACCGCCCGGGGCAGCGGGTACGGCTCGGGCCAGCGCTCCAGCACCAGGCACCCGATACCGCGCTGAGCCAGCATGATCGCGGCCGTGGTACCGGTCGGCCCGGCACCCACGACCACGACGGGTACCCGCGTCGTCGTCTCCGCGAGCGGAGCTTAGCGGCTGCCGTAGTTGAGCACGTTGGGCTGGGTCGCCTCGCCGCGCTGGATGATGGTCGCCACCTGGTTGTCCGGCGACAGCGCGTTGGCGCCCGAGACCGCGGTGATCCCGGCGACCGTCAGGCCGACGATCAGCGCGATGCCCAGCTTGATATAGATACCAGTCACTCAGTTTGCCTCCGTTCGGATATTGGGGAACACGTCCGTGTCGACCATCGCGTGCTGCTGTGTGTCCGACCACCAGGGCTCCTCGGCCGGCCCGTTGTTGCGGTGGGTCCCGAGCAGCCGGGTGTACCGGTGGTTCCGCGCCCGCAGCACCAGCACCACGCCGAGCCCGATCAGCAGCAGGCCGCCGAACAGCGCCACAGTGGGCGGCGCGCCGGTCAGTGTCTGCAGCTGGGCCCGGCCGGCGGCGGCCTGCTGGCACAGTTGCCGCACGGTGGCGTCGGACATGTTGAACGTGCCGGACAGCACGACCGCGCCGGGGCGCCCGTCCGGGCCGTGCAGCTGCTGCCGGATCACCTGCTGGGTCTTGACCGGGGCCCCGGTGGCCGGTTCGACCCAGAAGGTCTGGTTGATGTCGTAGTACAGGCCCGCGGTCACCGACTTCTTGGCATCCCCGTTGACGAGGTTGCCCGGCACCTGCACGTCCATGGTGCGGGTGGGCGGCACCGACTCCACGAACTTGTAGACGGTCACGCCGTTGAGCACATCGGTACCCGTGTACTGCACCGACATGGCCTGGTGCAGTGCGGTGTCGAAGAACGGGTACTGCTGCTTCTGCGTGTTGAACGGGAACGTCCCGGTCAGTCCCTCAATGTCCGGCGGGTCGACCTTCTGGTCGGCGATCTGGAGGGAGGCGCGCGAGCAGTTGGAGACCGCCATTGCGGTGTGCCGGTCCAGGCACACCTCCATCGTGGTGATCCCGACCAGCGTGTCGCCGGCCATCACGGTGACACCGGTACGCCAGGCCGCGACCGAGCCGCCCGGCGACACCTCGGGCGCGGTCAGGTCACCGGCGACCGTGGCCCGGATGGTGATCGTGCCGTGCTTCACGACGGGTGTCCCGTTGTCCACCGCGAGGTACGTCCCGTCGGTGGCGGTCAGCACCGTGAGCAGGCTGGTCTGCCCGGTCGCGGCCGCGGGGTCCAGCGGCAGCTTCACCAGCGTGGGGTACAGGTACGAGCGGATCAGCAGGCCGAGGCCGAAAGCCACGCCGCCCAGCGCGATCAGGACGTAGCCGACGCGTTGTCGCATTCTCCTCACCTTCGCCACGAGCGTCCCTGGGGTGTGGTACCCGCCCTCGTCATCGATGGGCGGTGATGGGTACCATACCGAGGTATGTCGCATCGCGACAGTCAGTCGCGTGATGACAAGTGCGCGTCGAGCGAGCAGTCAAGCGTGCGCGTACGCGTTGTCCTGCGACAACGGCATCAAGGAGGTTGATGTGTCAGGTACGCCCGAGGCGGCGAAGGACGTGACGGTCCGTTCCGCGGTAACCACGGACCGTTCGCCGCTCGCCGAACGGCGCAGATCCACCCTCCGACTGGAAATCACGCGCGAAGCGGTCCGCCTGTTCACCACCAAGGGCGTCGCCGCGACCACCGCCGAGGAGATCGCCGCTGCGGTCGGTATCTCCGTGCGTACCCTCTGGCGGCACTTCCCCAGCAAGGAGAGCTGCGTGCTGCCGCTGCTCAGCGCCGGTCTCGACTTCACCGCGCGCTGCCTGCGCGACTGGCCGGCCGGCCAGGCCGTGCCCGACCTCCTCGACGTCATGCTGCAGGGCGCGGGTGACCTGGCCGAGGAGTGGGCGACGGTTCTCAACCTGGTCCGGCTGACCCGCACCGAGCCGGGGCTGCGCGGGGTCTGGCTCCAGGCGCACGACGACGCCGAGGTGATATTCGCGCGGGGGCTGGCGCACCGGGCCGGGCTGTCCAGCACCGACCTGTCCATCACGGTGCAGGCGGCCATGCTCAACAGCGCGCTGCGCGCGGCGGTGGAGCACTACGCGTTCTACTCCAACGACCGCCAGGTCAGCGGGGACACCATGCTGGACACGCTGCGGGTGGCGCTGCTGACCGCGGCGCGCGGGCTACAGGCGGAGCCGCCGGGTACTACCTGACAGGCGGCGCGCGCGGTGCCGGCCGCAGGCCCTCCACTGTGGAGCGTGCCGCCCGGCGGCGGGTGACCGGTCTTCGATGCCGGCCCGCGCCGCCCTGATGCGCGGGGATCACGCTACCGAGCAGCACCCCCATGCCAGGCGACGCTACCGGCATATCCGCGAGCGATTCCTTAACGCGTCGGAACGTACTACCCGCGCAGGAACGTCAGCACCGCCAACACCCGCCGGTGGTGCTCCTCGTCCGGCGGCAGGCCGAGCTTGGCGAAGATGCTCGTCACGTGCTTCTCCACCGCGCCGTCGGTGACCGAGAGCGCCCGGGCGATCGCGCTGTTGGAGTGCCCCTCGGCCATCAGCGCCAGCACCTCCCGCTCGCGCGGAGTCAGCTCGCGCATCAGATCCGTACGCCGGCGGCGTACCAGCAGCTGCGCCACCACCTCCGGGTCGAGCACCGTGCCGCCCGCGGCCACCCGGCGCAGCGCGTCGAGGAAGTCGGCGATCTGCGCGACCCGGTCCTTGAGCAGGTACCCGACCGCGCCCGCCCGGTCCGCCAGCAGATCGTCCGCATAGGACACCTCCACGTACTGCGACAGCACGAGCACCGGCGCACCCGGTACCAGCCCCCGGGCGCGTACCGCCGCGCGCAGCCCCTCGTCCGTGTGCGACGGCGGCATCCGTACATCCACAATGGACACATCGGGCCGGTGCGTGGCGACGGCCTCGACCAGCGCGGGCCCGTCGCCCACGGCCGCGACCACCTCGTGCCGGTTCTCCGCGAGCAGCCGGATCAGGCCCTCGCGCAGCAGTACCGCGTCGTCGGCGATGACCACCCGCAGCCCGCCGCCGTTCAGTGCCACGGCAGCTCCGCGGTGATCGTGGTCGGGCCGCCCGGCGGGCTGATGACGGTCAGCGTCCCGCCGGCCGCCTGCGCCCGGTCGGCGAGCCCGGCCAGCCCGTGCCCCTTGGCGATCGCGGCGCCGCCCACGCCGTCATCGACGATGATGACCATCAGCCGGTCGCCCAGCCGCTCCACGCAGACCCGGCAGAGGCTGGCCATGCTGTGCTTGGCCACGTTCGTCAGCGCCTCCGCGACCACGAAGTACGCGGTGCCTTCGATCGCCGGGTGCAGCCGGCCCACCAGAGTCGTCTCCAGCTCGACCTCGACCGGGTTGCGCGCGGCGAGCGCGGCCAGCGCCGCGGGCAGGCCACGGTCGGTCAGGATGGGCGGCGCGATGCCGCGGGACAGCGCGCGCAACTCGTTGAGCGTCTCCTGGGTCTGCACCAGCGCCTCGGCCGTGATCTGCCGGGCCGCCTCCGGGTCGGTGTCCCACTGCTGCTGCGCCCGGCCCAGATCCATGGCCAGCCGGACCAGCCGCTGCTGCGGGCCGTCGTGGATGTCGCGCTCCAGCCGGCGCAGCGCGCTGGCCTCCGCGGACACCGCCGCCGCGGTCTGCGCCTCCGCGGTCGCCTTGCCCATCTCCAGCCCGGAGATCCGCTGCCGCATCTCGGCCACGCCGGACAGCAGCGTGCGGCTGAGCCGGGCCTGGCCGACCGCCAGCACGCGGACGGCCAGCGGCAGCGTGCCGAGGAAGAAGAAGCCGATCGAGGTGGTCAGCACGACGCGACCCACCGTGCCGCCCATGCCCAGGAGATCGGACAGCTGGCGGCCCTTGACGACGAGGCCGCTGGACGGGTCGTCCGGCAGGAACCATCCGTACACCACGTACAGGGTGCCGGACACCGCGGCGCTCCACCAGAGCGTGAGCAGCGTGAAGGTGACCGTGGCGACCACGAAGGCGAGCAGGCCGTGCAGCACGTCGAGCCAGTACTGCCAGTCCGCCATCGGAGCCACCAGGCGGCGTACCAGGCTCGCGTCGGCCGGTGCGGGCTGGTACCGGGGGTGCACCACGGCCACCCGCAGTACGGGCCGGATGCGCCGCCGCTCCAGTTCGGCGAAGCCGCGCGCCGCGTACAGGGTGGCCACCGCGATGGGCAGGCCGAGCAGGAACAGCGAGCCCAGCCCGATGGACAGGCCGCTGACGATGACGGTGAAGCTGGCCACCCCGAGCGGGAAGCCCACCAGCAGGTACCAGGAGTCGGTCATGGTCTGCCGCAGCATCCGACCGGCGGCACTGCCGGGCCGGGCGACCAGGGTGGCCGTTGTCATGCCATTGACGGTAGGCAACGAGCCGGCGCGTGCCCATCCGGCCCACCCCAGCCGGCGTGGTAGGGCTGTCCCCACCAGGAGTTCCACCAGAAGTTACTGAGTGTGTATATGTAGACACTTAGCGTTGAGGTACCCTGACTGCATGGGCCACCGGGCGGCGGCCTGGCGGGTCGCCTTCGCGTACCTGGTCATCATGCTCGGCACCACCCTCCCCACCCCGCTGTACCCGTTGTACCAGAGCCGTTTCGGCTTCACCGACGTCGCGGTGACCGGACTCTACGCCCTGTACGCGCTCGGGGTGATCATCGCGCTGCTGCTGTTCGGTGCCTGGTCGGACCAGATCGGGCGGCGGCGCATGCTGCGTACCGGCCTGGTGCTCTCCGCCCTGAGCGCCGGCGCGTTCGTGGTCGCGGTGACGGTACCGTCCGGCGGCCCCGCCGCGCTGCTGGCCGGCCGCATCCTCTCCGGCATGTCGGTCGCGTTCGTGACCGGCACCGCCACCGCCGCCCTGGTCGACCTGGCCCCTCCCGACCGCCGCCGGCGCGCCAGCCTGGTCGCCGCCGCCGTGAACACCGCCGGCCTGGGCGCCGGTCCGCTGCTGGCCGGCGTGCTCGCGCAGTACGCCCGGGAGCCGCTGAAGCTGAGCTTCGCCGTCGACTTCGCGCTGGTGGTCCTCG
>DATEJJ010000940.1:0-3115 GCA_035278125.1 Rugosimonospora sp. | reverse complement strand
AAGCCGGCGCTGACGCCGGCGAGCCGGGCGACGCGCCGGCCGGCGACGGCGTCACGGCAGTACAGCGTGCCGGCCGCCCCCACAACGAACGGGATCACGACCTCCAGCACGAGCGGGTGCCACGGCACGATGTCCGGGGCGATCTGGTCGTAGAGCGTGAACCCGGACAGGGTCAGCCAGACCAGCGCGATGAACAGGCCGCCCAGCAGGCCGGGCACGGCGATCCCGGTACGGCGGAGCAGGGCGCTGGCGGCCAGCAGCAACCCGGTCAGGAAGGCGACCAGCATCGCCGCCCCCACCCAGTCACCGCCACCGAGCCGGTAGTGGATGACGACGGAGGCGTACAGCCCGACGCTGGCGACCGCGATCGTGATCATCGCCCACGCCCCGGCGGCGGCCCGCCCCCACGGCGGCAGCAGCAGCGCGGCGACCACGCAGCCCAGCGCGAACCGCAACCGCCGGATCCGGCCGTCGAGGTGGCCCAGTTCGCCGAGCATCGCCTGACCCCACTCGGCGCGCCGGGCGGACAGCAGGCCGACCGCCCAGCGCAGCAGCCCGCTCGCCAGGTCCTCGGAGGGGCTGGCCGCGGGCGCCCTGGTGTACCGCCGGAGCATGGCGATCCCGATGCCCATCAGGCCCAGCATGGGTACGAAGAACAGTGGCATTGTGCCTCACTCCAACGGCGGTGGGCGTTAACTCTACTCATGTAGCAGTAGAAGTCAACCAGCACCGGCGGCCTCCGCCAGGTAGCGCTCGCCGTGGCGGATGGGGCTGAAGGCGAACCCGATGGCGATGGTGGCGGTGAGGATCCCGATGACGAGGTACACGAGCCGGACGTTGCCGGTCTCCTCGATCGCGGCGGCGCCGGCGAGCGCGCCCAGCGGGTTGGCCGACCAGGCGAGCACGCCGGCGATGCTGATGACGCGGCCGAACATGTGGCTGGGCACGATCGCCTGCCGCAGCGCGCCGGTGTTGATGTTCAGGAGCAGCCCGAAGCCGGCGGCGGCGGCCCACAGCACCACGGCGGCCGCATACCAGGGCACGACGGCCACGAGCACGGTGGCGACCCCGTTGACGACGAGCGCGCCGAGCGCGACGACCGGGAAGGACAGGCGCCGGCGCAGCGGCCCGGCGAAGGCGCTCACGATGACGATGCCGGCAGCTCCCGCCGCGTACAGCACGGCGACCTGGAAGTCGCTGGCCCCGAACGCGCGCTTGCCGAACAGCACCAGCTGCGCCCAGGTGGTGGTACTCACGAAGTTGATCAGCGCCATCATCAGCGAGATCGACCGCAGTACCGGGTGGCGCAGCACGTACGCCAGCCCCTCGCGTACGTCGCCGAACAGGCTGCGTACCTTCCGCGCCAGTCCCGTGACGGCGGCGCGCGGCGGGTCCGCGTCGTTGAACGAGCGCCGGATGAGCAGCAGCGCCACCGCGGAGGTGAGGAACGTGCCCGCGTCGACGAAGAGCAGGTACGCGACGCCCGGCAACAGCGCGACCAGGGCGCCGGCGAGCACCGGCCCGGCGATCTGCCCGGCCGAGTTGGTCGCCATGATCCGCGCGTTGGCGGTGACCAGCTGGTCGCGACCGACCAGGCTCGGTACGGCCGCGAACTCACCGGCGTCGAACAGGATGCCCATGGTCGCCTGGACGAACGCGACGGCGTAGATCTCCTCGACGCGCAGGACACCGAGCAGCGACAGCACCGGCAGCACCGCGATGACCGCCGCCCGGACCAGGTCCACCGAGATCATGAGGCGCTTGCGGTCGGCGCGGTCGACCACGGCACCCAGGACGAGCCCGAACAGCAGGTACGGGACGAACTCCGCGGCGGTGGTCAGCGCGAGGTTGGTCGGCGAGCCGGTCAGCTTGAACACCAGCAACGGCAGCGCGAAGTTGGTGAACGAGCTGCCCACTTGCGAGACGGTCTGGCCGGCGAAGTAGACCCAGAAGTCGCGCCGCACCCGCAACCGGCGCTCTCAACCGGCCGCGAGCTTGGCGCGGATCTGGCCGGCGCTCGGGTGGGCGAGTTCGGTCAGGATGTCGAGGGCCTGCCGCCAGTACCGGCGGGCCGCGGCCGGGTCGCCCCTGTCGTGGTGGCTGTCGCCGATGTGGTCGAGCACCTCCGCCTCGCTGAACCGGTCGCCGCACTCCCGGTGCAGGTCGAGCGCGTGCTCGTAGCAGGCGGCCGCCCGGGCGTGGTGACCGAGGTGGTGGTGGGCATGGCCGAGGCTGTCCAGCGCGTGCGCCTGGCCGTTGCGGTCGTCGAGCTGGCGCAGCAGGGTGAGGGCCCGGTCGCAGTGGACCACGGCCTGCTCGTGGTCACCGAGCAGGGTCAGGTGCCAGCCGAGCCCGTTGTACGCCTTGGCCTGCCCGTGCCGGTGCCCGGTGGCCCGGTACAGGTCGAGGGTCCGGTGATCGTGCTGGATGGCCTCGTGCACGTCGCCCCGCCGTTCGCACAGGATGGCGAGCATGTGGTGGACCTGGGCCTGCTCGGTGCGGTCACCGGCCAGGACCGCCAGCTCCAGGGCGATCTTCAGGTGGACCGCGGCGTCGTCGAACCGGTACAGCCGGGTATATGCGCGGCCGAGCTGGCGCTGGGCACGGGCCTGCGCGGCCTGGTCGGACAGCTGGTCCGCGGACCTGACCGCGGTCCGCCAGATCGCCAGCCCGTCGTGCCAGTGCCCCTGCCGGTCGAGGAAGACCGCCACCGCGTCGATGAGCTGCCCGGCGGGCACCTGCCGGCCCACGCTCGCCGCGTGGTCGACGGCGCTGAGCAGGACCGCGTGCTCGGCGACGAACCAGTCCATCGCCTGCCGGTAGTCGGTGAACAGCTCCGGCGCGGTCCCGCCGACCGGCGGCTCCGGCACCGGGTGGTTCGCGGTCGGGTCCAGCAACCGGTTGGCCGCGTGGGCGGTGCGCAGGTAGTGGTCGAAGAGGCGGCCGGTGGCGGCGCGGCGGTCCGGCTCCGGGTCGGTGCTGCGGGCCAGGTCGGCCGCGTAGGCGCGGAGCAGGTCGTGGCAGGCGTACCGGCCGGGACGGCGTTCGGCGGTGAGGCTCGCCGAGGTCAGCTCGGCCAGCAGCGCGCCCGCCTCGGTCCGGGTCACGGCGGCGA
>DATEJJ010000939.1:0-5673 GCA_035278125.1 Rugosimonospora sp. | reverse complement strand
CGCCGATCTCGCGCCGGGCCAGCGACACCGGCGACCGGTCGCCCAGGTGCGGCGGCCTCAGCGCCTGCAGCGCGTCCGGGTCGGCGGCACCGGCGAACGCCTTTTCGGCCGCGGCCACGGCATCGTCCAGCGACCCCTGGTCGAGCAGCGCGACCTGCTTGGGGTCATAAGGATCATTGCGATAGGTCATCGGTGTACGCCTCCCAGCGGGCAACCCGGACAGTGTACGGACATGCGGCTACGCCGCTGCCCGCCGGTGCGAAGGAGGGACGGAGAGATCAGCCCAACCGCCCGCCGGCACCGGCGGGCTCGGTAAACAACTGGGCTAGCACGAGGGCTCTCCTGACGAACGCAAAGCTCTGGCGGAAGTGTACAGGCATACCGCGGCGGCCGCCGCGAGATTCAGGCTCTCCGCGCGCCCGTGCAGCGGTACCCGCACCCGCGCGTCCGCCGCCGCGGCCACCGCCTCGGGCAGCCCCTGTGCCTCCGAGCCGAACAGCCACGCCGTCGGTACCCGCAGCCCGCCCGCGTCGGCCAGCTCGTCCAGATCGGTCTCGCCGTACCCGTCCGCGGCCAGCACCCGCAGCCCGGCCCCGCGCAGCCCGGCCAGCACCTGCCCGGGCGCCGTACCCCGGACCAGGTCCACGTGGAACAGGCTGCCGGCCGAGGCGCGGACGCACTTGCCGTTGTACGGGTCGACCGCGTCACCGGCGAACACCACGGCACCCGCCCCGGCCGCGTCCGCGGTGCGCAGCACGGTACCCGCGTTGCCCGGGTCCCGGATCTCCACGAGTACCGCCACCAGTCGGGGCCGGCGCGCGAGCGTGTCGGGAAGCGGCTTGTCGCGATGCCGACACACGGCCACGATCCCCTGTGGCGTCACGGTGTCCGCGAGCGCGGCCATCGCGTCCGGCGCGACCAGCCGGGCACCGCCGGTCAGCTCCGGGTACCGGTCGCACGCGTCCGGCGTGGCGAATGTGTCGAGCACGTCGCCGGCGGCGAGCGCCTCGCGTACCGCCTGCGGCCCCTCGGCGAGGAACTGCCCGGTCGCGTCCCGCTCCCGCCGGCGGTGCAGGCGTACCGCAGCAACAACCCGGGGCGACCGCCTCGACAGCGGTACCCCGGGTTGATGTCGGGCGTGCTCTGCCAACCCCGGCTCAGGCAGCCTGGGCACCGCCGGTACCGGCGGCGGCCACCGCCTTGCGGGCCACCTCGACGATCGCGGCGAAGGCCGCCTCGTCGGTCACCGCGAGGTCGGCGAGGATCTTGCGATCCACCTCCACCCCGGCCAGCTTCAGACCCTGGATGAGCCGGTTGTACGTCATGCCGTTGGCGCGAGCCGCCGCGTTGATCCGGGTGATCCACAACTGGCGGAAGTCGCCCTTGCGGTCCCGCCGGTCGCGGTACGCGTACTGCATCGAGTGCAGTACCTGCTCCTTCGCCTTGCGGTACAGGCGCGAGCGCTGGCCGCGGTACCCGCTCGCGGCCTCGAGGATGGTGCGGCGCTTCTTCTGGGCGTTGACCGCCCGCTTCACGCGTGCCACTGTGTCCTACTCCCTCTTGTCGGTGGCGCGCGTCAGCGGCCGAGCAGCTTCTTGATCCGCTTGGTGTCGACCTTGCTGACCTCTACCGTGCCGGTCATCCGGCGGGTCACCTTGGAAGCCTTCTTCTCCAGGTTGTGCCGCAGGCCGGCCTGCTGGGCAACGATCTTGCCGCTGCCGGTCACCTTGACCCGCTTACCCATACCCGTATGGCTCTTCATCTTTGGCATTGTGCGAAATCCTCCCGGTCGGGCACCCTGCATGGCGGCGCCTCGCGGTGCCGTGCGAGTGCCCGAGTCTTCTCGCTTACTGGTCGGCGGTGCCGGCGGGCGCGGCACCGTTGATGCCCTCGGCCCCGGCGACCTCGTCGCGTTCCTTGGTAGCGACACCGCGGGCCGCGGCCTTGGTGGCCCGGTGCGGCGCGAGCACCATGATCATGTTGCGACCGTCCTGTTTCGGCGCGGCCTCGACAAACCCCAGCTCAGCGATCTCCTCGGAGAGCCTGCGCAGGAGCCGGAACCCCAGCTCCGGGCGGCTCTGCTCGCGACCGCGGAACATGATCGTCACCTTGACCTTGTCGCCCGCCTTCAGGAACCGCACCACGTGACCCTTCTTGGTCTCGTAGTCGTGCGGATCGATCTTCGGGCGCAGCTTCATCTCCTTGATGACGGTCTGCTGCTGGTTGCGCCGCGCCTCGCGCGCCTTGAGTGCACTCTCGTACTTGTATTTACCGAAGTCCATGAGCTTGCACACCGGCGGGCGGGCCATGGGCGCCACCTCGACCAGGTCCAGGTCCACGTCCGCGGCCAGTTGCAGGGCTCGCTCCAGCGGCACGATGCCGACCTGCTCACCCTCCGGACCGACCAACCGGACCTCCCGTGCCCGGATCTGCTCGTTCACGCGTGGTTCGACGCTGATGGGGCCTCCTCGAGTCAGTTTCCGCGTCTGCCGACCGACCCCAAACAGAAGGCCCTGGCGACTGCCAGGGCCCGCTCGACCGGTCGGCGCGCCATGCCAATGCCACGGCAAACACCCCACCGGCGGCGATTATGCCGCCTGTGGTTGACCGGACCCGACAACCTCAGGTTGTACGGGTGGGAGCGGGTGCTCCGCTTGAGACACCGAGCCCGCCGGGGAAGGTGGGCACGATGGGTCGACCGATAAACTATAACAGGGTGTACGGTCACCGACGACAGGAGGTGCCCTAGTCCTCCGGGACCGGGACCTGCTCCTGGTGGGCGGCCAGCAGGCGGCGCAGCGCGCGTACCGTCTCCACCGCGTACCCCTTGTCCGCCGCCTGTACCGCCATCAGCGCCACCACGTCGTCGTCCCGCAGCTCCAGCTGCGCCCAGGGTGCGCCCTTGCGGAACGTGATCGCGCGCACCACCTCCCAGGGCAGCTCGTACCCGCCGACCACGTTGCGGATCCGGATCACCTGCTCGTCCGCGCTGACCCGGGGCCGGGTGAAGGCGAGGATGCCCAGGGCACCGAGGATGCCCAGCCCGATCATGGCGACCTGGTCGCTGGTCTGGAAGACGCCCTTGCCGCTGTCCGTGGCGCCGTGCAGCGCGGTCGCGACCGCGGTGAAGATGACCACGAGTACCGCCGCGAGGATCCGGGCCACCCGGGTGGTCTTGCGCGGTCGGGCGCTGACGGTCGCTGGTACGGCGTTCACGATTACCGAGTCTGTCACAGGCGGCAGGCGTGGATGTCATAGACCAGGATGGCCCGGGCGCCCACGTCGTACAGCTCGTCCATGATCCGGTGCATGTCCGCCCGCTCCACCATGGCCTGTACCGCCACCCAGCCCTCCCGGTGCAGCGGCGACACGGTCGGCGACTCGATCCCCGGCGTCAACGCGGTGGCCACGTCCAGCAGGTCCGTCCGGACGTCGTAGGCGAGCATCACGTACCGCCGGGCCACAAGTACCCCCTGCAACCGGCGCAGCAGCTGGGTGACCGGCCCGGTGTCCGCCGCTCCGATCCGGCGTACCAGCACCGCCGAGGACTGCAGCAGCGGTTTGCCCACCGGCTCCAGCCCGGCCTGCCGCAGCGTGGCACCGGTCTCCACCACGTCGGCGATGACGTCGGCCACACCGAGGCGGACCGCGTTCTCCACCGCGCCGTCCAGGCGTACCACCCGCGCCGTGATGCCGTGGTCGGCCAGGTGCCGCAGCACCACGCCGGGGTACGCGGTGGCGATCCGCCGGCCGCTGAGCTGGGCCAGGTCCTGGATGGCGTCGGGGCGGGCGGCGAACCGGAAGGTGGCCGCACCGAACCGCAGGTCGAGGATCTCCTCGGCCTCGGCACCCGCGTCGATGAGCAGGTCCCGGCCGGTGATGCCGAGATCCAGGTCGCCCGAGCCGACGTAGGTGGCGATGTCGCGCGGGCGCAGGTAGAAGAACTCGACGTCGTTGCCGGTGTCCCGGCAGATCAGGTCGCGGTTGTCGGACCGCTGCTGGTACCCGGCCTCGCGCAGCATCTGGCTGGCCGGGGCGGACAGGGTGCCCTTGTTGGGGATGGCGATTCGTAGCACGGTGACGGCTCCTGGAGGTGGATCGGGCGGGCGGGACGCGAGCACGTCACAGATGTCGGTACACGTCCTCCAGCTTCAGGTCGAGGGCCAGCATCAGCACCTGCGTGTGGTACAGCAGCTGGGAGATCTCCTCGGCGGCCCGCTCGCGGCTCTCGTGCTCGGCGGCCATCCACGACTCCGCCGCCTCCTCGACGACCTTCTTGCCGATCGAGTGCACGCCCCGCTGAAGCGCGGCGACGGTACCCGAGCCCGGCTCGCCGGCCGCTGCCTTCACGCGCAACTCGTCGTACAGGCCCTCGAAGGTCTTCACGAGCACCCATTCTGGCAAGCCGCGATCACCGCCAGCACGACGGGGTCACGCAGTGCCAGCCTCAGCCTGCCCTCGTGGCCCTCGCTTCGCTCGGTGCGCTCGGTCAGGCGCCTGCGGCGGTCACCACGGCATCGGTGGCGAAGCCGAGCAGCAGGCCGACCAGGATGCCCCAGGTCGTGATCCCCTTGAGGCCGAAGCGCCGGGCCACGGCGAGCAGCTCGATCACCACGTACAGGATGGATCCGGCCGCCAGTGCCAGGAACGCGATGCTCACCGTGGCGCTGCTGAACCGCTGGCCCACCAGCGTGCCGACGAAGGTCGGGCCGCCGCCGATCAGGCCGAGCAGGCCGAGGTAGCGCCAGCTGGGCCGGTCGCCGGCGGCGGACAGCGGGGCGACGATGCCGAAGCCCTCGGTCGCGTTGTGCAGCCCGAAGCCGATGACCAGCAGCACGGCCAGGCTCAGCGCGCCGTTCGCGGCGGAGTTGCCGATCGCCAGGCCCTCGCCGAAGTTGTGCAGCCCGATGCCGACCGCGATGAGCATGGCCATCTCGGTGGCGGTGTTCACCGGCGTGAGCGTCGCGACCGGGTCGCCCCGGTCGCCCACGACCCCGGGCGGGGCGACGCGCGCCTTGGCGCGGCGTGCCACCCACTGGTCGAAGTAGACCAGCCCGAGCAGCCCGGCGGCGACGCCCGCGGCGAGCACCAGGCCGTTGCCCAGCAGCGCGCCCACCCGGTGGTCCGATGCGGCGGACGCGATCGGGTCCCACGCGGCGCTGAGCACGTCCCAGACCAGGAAGATCAGGATGCCGGTCGCGACCGCGTTGAGCCACGCTTTGAGGGTGGGCGTGCGGCTGCGGACCCGCCCCATCGGCAGGCCGAGGAAGATCGTGACGCCGGCAATGGCCCCGAGCAGGGCGATCCTGGAACCAGACACAACTGAACAGGCTAAATGATCGCGCTCAACGCACCGTGAACCGGTGGTCGTCCAGGCGCTGCACGCTGCCGTCCCGCGCCGAATAGAAGAACCCTTCGACGGTGTACGCCCCCGGCGGCAGCGTGACCGGCACGCTCGCCGACGCCCGGTCGGGTACCCCGAGCGAGCCCACGTGGACCGGGCGCTCCAGTACGACCGTGCCGGCGGCGCTCCGTACCCGCAGCACCGCGGCCGCCTCGAAGACCGTGCCGTCGATCACGGCGGTGAAGCCGCGCGCCACCGTGGCGCCCTCCTGCGGGGTGATCACCCACACCGGCGCGAGCACGTCGACCGAGGGCCGGCGGTGCAGCACC
>DATEJJ010000938.1:0-14921 GCA_035278125.1 Rugosimonospora sp. | reverse complement strand
CGGCCGGCTCGCCGTGCCCGGATTGGCATTGATGGGGGTACTCGCGGCGAGCGGCGCGAGCGGCCGCTGGCTGGTACCGCAGACCGCACCCCGCCCGGCTCCCTCGGCACCGGCGGCGGCGCAGCCGTCCACCGAGCCCACGGCACCCACCCCGATCGGCGGCGACCTGCCGAGCTACCCGCTGCCCAGCACCTCCGCCGGTGCGCCCGTGACGACCACCCGGCCGGTGGACGCGGTGCTGCCCTGGGCCACCAGGCTGTCGCCGACCGTCGGCATCTCCGCCGTCGCGCTCGCCGCCTACGGCTACGCCCAGCTCAGCGTCGGGCAGACCCTGCCGAGCTGCCACCTGTCCTGGACCATCCTGGCCGGCATCGGCGAGGTCGAATCCAACCACGGTACGGCCAACGGCGCGGTGCTCCAGCCCGACGGCAAGGTGCTCCCCCCGATCATCGGCCCGGCGCTGGACGGTCAGGGCGGCCGCAAGCTCATCCACGACACCGACGGGGGCCTGCTCGACGGCGACCGCGTCTACGACCACGCGGTCGGTCCGATGCAGTTCCTGCCGTCCACGTGGCAGCTCTACAAGACCGACGCGGACGGTGACGGGGTGCAGGACCCGAACGACATCAACGACGCGGCGATGGCCGCCGCCGACTACCTCTGCGCCGGGAACCGCGACCTGTCGACCCCGACCGGCTGGTGGGCGGCGGTGCTGTCGTACAACGCGATCCAGTCGTACGGGCAAGCTGTCTTCAACGCCGCGAATAACTACGGGTTACGCAGCCGAACTGTCACCTAATGTCACTCGGCTCTCCCTGAGCGTAAAAGTTCGCTGCTCCGGCTACTTTCGCGCGAGGAATTTTGTCGGCAAGCTAGACGGGTGATGGTACGCGAGTGGGATCCCCGCACCGCTCCGTCCGCCGAGATCGAAGCCGTACTCAGCACCCTGAACGCTGCCCTTGCCGTTGATCTCCCGGATGACCCGCAGTGGCGGATCCAGACGTTTCGCGAGTACCTCTCGGTGACGATGCCCGGTGAGCGGCGCGTCTGCTGGCTGGCGCTGCCCGGCGGCCGGGAGGGCAGGCACGGCATGCACATCCAGGGCATGGCCAACGTCCTGCTGCTCGGCGACATCGGGGTACTTGAGATCATCGTGCACCCCAAGGCACGGCGTACCGGCATCGGCCGGCTGCTGCTGGCCGAGGCGGTCCGGCGCGCGTACGCGGAGGGCTTCGCATCCATGGGCGTCGAGGTCATCGGCGGCACCTCGGCGGTGGAGTTCTACGAGGCACACGGGTTCCGCTGCGCGTTCGTCGAGATCCGCAACGTGCTCCAGCTGTCCACTGTGGACTGGCAGAAGCTGGGCGAGATGGCCGGCGGCGTGGGCTCCGGGTACCGGCTGGAGTACTTCCCCGGCGGCCCGCCCGAGGAGCTGTACGACGCGTACGCGGCGGCCAAGGAGATCGTGCGGGACTCGTACGAGGCCGGCGACCTGGAGCTGCGCCCGTCCTCGTACGAGGCGGACCGGCTCAAGTCGAGCCTCGCCACGCTGCACGCGCGCGGCATGAAGCCGTACATCGTGCTGGGCATCCACGAGGCGAGCGGCCGGGTCGCCGGCCTGACCGAGGTGGTGGTACCGGCACAGCACCCCTGCCGCGCCGACCAGTACGACACGGTGGTGGTACCGGCCCACCGCGGGTACGGGCTGGGCCGCGCGATGAAGGCCCGCATGCTCTTCGAGCTGCGCTCGGCCGAGCCGCAGCTGACCGAGGTACAGACGTGGAACGCGTTCGAGAACGAACCCATGCTCCGCGTCAACGGCGAACTCGGCTTCGTCCCCGACCGCCAATGGATGGAGTACGAAGCCGAAATCCCCGACCTGGCCCGCTTCCTCCCCACCCCCTGAACTGATCCGGATCGAGCTACCTGGCGTTGCGGAGGAGGGGGGCTGCCTCGACGGCCCAGTAGGTGAGGATCATGTGGGCGCCGGCGCGGCGGATGGAGGTGAGGGTCTCCAGGATGGCGCGGTCGCGGTCCAGCCAGCCGTTGGCCACCGCCGCCTCGACCATCGAGTACTCGCCGGAGATCTGGTACGCGGCCACCGGTACGTCCACAGTGGAGGCGACCGCGGCGAGCACGTCGAGGTACGGGAGGGCCGGCTTGACCATCACGATGTCCGCGCCTTCGGCGATGTCCAGCGCCACCTCGCGCAGCGCCTCGCGTACGTTCGCCGGGTCCTGCTGGTACGTGCGCCGGTCGCCCTCCAGCGCCGACTCGACCGCTTCCCGGAACGGGCCGTAGAAGGCGGACGCGTACTTCGCGGCGTACGCGAGGATGGTGACGCCGGTGTACCCGGCCGCGTCCAGTGCCCGGCGTGCCACGCCGACCTGGCCGTCCATCATGCCGGACGCGCCGACCACGTGTACCCCGGCGGCGGCCTGCGCCACGGCCATGTCCGCGTACCGGGCCAGGGTGGCGTCGTTGTCCACGGTGCCGTCGGGCGCGAGTACCCCGCAGTGGCCGTGCGAGGTGAACTCGTCCAGGCACAGGTCACTCATGACCACAGTGGAGTCACCGACCTCGGCGATGACGTCCCGGATGGCGGCGTTGAGGATGCCGTCCGGGTCGGTACCGCCGGAGCCCAGCTCGTCGCGCTCCGCCGGTACCCCGAAAAGCATCAGGCCGCCGACGCCGGCCTGCACCGCCTCGACGGCGGCCTTGCGCAGCGAGTCGCGGGAGTGCTGCAGCACTCCCGGCATGGACGCGATGGGGCGCGGCTCGGTCAGGCCCTCGCGCACGAACATCGGCAGGATCAGCTGCCGCGGCGCCACCGTCGTCTCGGCGACGAGGCGCCGCATCGCGGCGGTGCCGCGGAGGCGGCGGGGGCGGACGTCGGGATATCCCATGGTGACCCCTCAGCGGAAGCGGAGCGCGGTGGGTCCCTGCACCTTGGAGCCGCGGCGCTGCTTGGCCGGCATGGCGGCGAGCTTCTCGCGCAGTTCGACGGCGTACGAGGCGAGCGCCTCCACCAGGTCGGGTACGGACGCGTGTGCGGGCTGTACGTCCACCCGCAGGCCGAACTCGACCGCGGTCTCGGCGGTCTTCGGTCCGATGCAGGCGACCACGGTGCGGGTGTGCGGCTTGCCGGCGATGCCGACCAGGTTGCGCACGGTCGAGGAGGAGGTGAACAGCACGGCGTCGAAGCCGCCCGACTTGATGGCATCGCGGATCTCGGCCGGCGGCGGCGCGGCGCGCACGGTGCGGTAGGCGGTCACGTCGTCCACCTCCCAGCCGCGCTCGGTCAGCCCGGCGGCGAGGGTCTCGGTGGCGATGTCGGCGCGGGGCAACAGGATCCGGCCCACCGGGTCGAGGACCTCGTCGTACGGCGAGAACTCGGCCAGCAGGCCCTCGGAGGACTGCTCGTCGGCCGGGATCAGCTCGGGCTGGATGCCGAAGGCGCGCACCGCGTCCGCGGTCGTCTCGCCGATGCAGGCGATCTTCACGCCGCCGAAGTGCCGCGCGTCCAGGCCGTGCTCGCCGAACTTCTCCCACACGGCGCGTACCGCGTTGACCGAGGTGAAGATGACCCAGGCGTACCGGCCGTCCACCAGGCCCTTGATGGCGCGCTCCATCTGCGCCGGGGTGCGCGGCGGCTCGACCGCGATGGTGGGTACCTCGCAGGGGATGGCGCCGTACGAGCGCAGCCGCTCGCTCATCAGCCCGGCCTGCTCCTTGGTGCGCGGCACCAGCACCTTCCAGCCGTACAGCGGGCGGTTCTCCCACCAGCTCAGCCGGTCCCGGGTGGCGACCGCGGCACCGAGCGTCACCACCACCCGGCCGTTCACGCCGATCGCGGCGGTGACCAGGCTGTCCACACTGGACGTACTGGTGTACTGGGTCTCGCCGGTGCCGTCGCCGGTGATGGCGACCGCGGTCTGCGGCTCGATGCCGGTGGCGAGCAGCCCGTCGCGTACCGCGCCCAGGTCGCCCGCGTCCACGGCCAGCGCGACCGAGCCGCGCGCCACGGCCGCGGCCACGCCCTCGAAGTCCAGCGAGCCGACGTCGTCGATGTCGGCGACCGTACGCACGCCGGTCAGCGGCACGCCCGCGTACGCGGCGACGCCGGCCGCCTGGCTGACCCCGGGTACCACCTCGAACGGCACCGCGGTCCGCGCCACGGCCTGCACCTCGCGCACCACCGGCTCGTGCCCGAACGGGTCACCCAGCACCAGGTGTACCGCGTGCAGCCCGGACCGGGCCGCGGACAGCAGCACCTTCGCCACGTCGCCGGCGGCGCCCTCGGCCGGGCTGAACTGCGCGGCCTCGGTCCGCTCGCCGTGCGCCACCTCGTCGGTGGACAGGGCGCGGATCGCGCCGAGCAGCGGCTCGGGTACCGCGCGGTCGTACACGACGTGGTCGGCGCTGCGCAGCGCGTCGTGCGCCCGGCGGGTCAGCAGCCCCGGATCCCCGGGACCGGCCCCCACGAAGCTGACGTGTCCGGCGAACTTACGGGTGCGGCTCATTCGTGTACTCCCAGTACGGTTTCGGCACCGGCGCCGAGCAGATCTTCCGCCAAATCGCGTCCGATCGTAGCGGCGTCGGTGAGCGTTCCGGTGCGACTGAGGCGGATGGCTACCCGGCCGTCCGTACTCAGTACCGCACCGCGCAGATGAATCTCAGCAGATTCTGTGCTAGCTGGCGCGCCCGGCGCGCGACGACCCCCGCGCGCAACGGGCGCGCGGATCACCGTGGCGAGTGCCGCGACCGGGGCCGAGCAGCCCGCCTCCAGCCGCGCCAGCAGCGCCCGCTCCGCGGTGACCGCGGCCCGGGTGTCCGGATCGTCCAGGGTGGACAGCGCCTCGACCAGGTCCGGGGCGTCCGCGCGGCACTCCACCGCGAGCGCGCCCTGCGCCGGGGCGGGCAGCATCAGCTCGGGGTCGAGGATCTCGGTGACCTCGTCCGCCCGCCCGAGACGGGCCAGCCCGGCGCGGGCCAGTACCACCGCGTCCAGCTCGCCGCCGGTGAGCTTGCGCAGCCGGGTGTCGACGTTGCCGCGGATCGGTACCACCTCCAGCTGCCGCCCGAGCGCGTGCAGCTGGGCGATGCGGCGCAGCGCGCCGGTACCCACCCGGGCGCCGGGCGCGAGCTGGGACAGGGTCAGACCGTCCCGGGCGACCAGCGCGTCCCGCGGGTCCTCCCGCTCCGGTACGGCCGCGATGACGAGCTCCTCGGCGGGCGCGGTCGGCAGGTCCTTGTACGAGTGGACGGCGAAGTCCACCTCCTTGGCGCCCAGCGCGTCCCGCAGCGCGGAGACGAACACGCCCACGCCCAGGCGCGCGACGGGCGCGCTGGACCGGTCGCCCGGGGTGACGATCTCCACCAGCTCCACGTCGTGTCCGGTACGCCGCCGTACCCGGTCAGCGATGAGCCCCGACTGGGCCAGCGCGAGCGCGCTGCCCCGGGTACCCAGCCGCAATGCGCTCATGCGACCTCCGGGATATCCGCCACGGAGTGCGGCTGCTCCGGCACATCCAGGTCGAACAGGTCGCGCAGCAGGGTGGCGTACCGGTCCCCGCCGGGCTCGGCGGCGAGCTGCCGGACCCGTACCGTCGGCTGGTGCAGCAGCCGCTGGACCACGCGGTGCACGGTACGCGCCACCTCGGCGCGCTGGTCCTCGCTCAGCTCGGGCCGGCGCTGGACGAGCCGGCGCAGTTCCGCACCCACCACCTCGTCGGCGCGGGTACGCAGCGCGGCCACCGTGGGCGCCACGTCGGCGCTGCGCAGCCACGCCTGGAACGCCTCCACCTCGGCCTCGACGATGTCCTCCACCGCCACGCGGTCCGAGGTCAGCACGCCGGCGTCGTCGTGCAGCGTGTCGCCCAGGCGGGCGATGTCGATGAGCTTCACGCCGGGCAGGTCCGCGACGGCCGGGTCCACGTCCCGGGGCACGGCCAGGTCCAGCAGGGTCACCGGCCCGCTGATGTGCTCCGGCCGGATCACGTGCCCGGTGGAGGTGGTCGCGGATACCACGAGGTCCACAGTGGACAGGTCGATGCCGGGCAGCGGGGTGGCACCGTACGCCTCGGCGAGACGGGCGACCCGCTCCGCGCTGCGGCTGGTGACGTAGAGCGGTCCGGCGCCGGCACGGCGCAGTGTGGCCAGGGTGAGCGCGCCCATCGAGCCGGCGCCCACCACCAGCGTCGGCCGTCCGGCCAACTCGCCGACCAGGCCGAGCGCGGCGGAGACCACGGTCTGTCCGGCGCGGTCGATGCCGGTCTCGGTGTGTGCGCGCTTGCCCACCCGCAGTGCCTGCTGCATCAGCTCGTGCAGCAGCCGCCCGGCCGACTCGTGCTCGGTGGCCAGCCCGTACGCGTCGCGCATCTGGCCCAGGATCTGCGCCTCGCCCACCACCATCGAGTCCAGCCCGGTCACCACCTGGTACGCGTGGCGTACCGCCTCGGCGTCGTAGTGGACGTACAGGTACTGGGCGAGTTCGGCGGGGGTACAGCCGGCCCGGGCGGCGAGTACCGCCCCGATGTCGGCGAGCCCGCCGTGGAACGCGCTGACCCCGGCGTAGACCTCCACCCGGTTGCAGGTGGACAGGATCAGTGCCTCGCCGACGTACTCCTGGCCCAGCAGCGCGCCGAGCACCTGGGGGGTTTCCGTCGCCGCTACCGCCAGCCGTTCCAGCACTCCCACGGGCGCGCTGCGGTACGACACACCGACTGCCAAGAGGTTCACGATCCGACCGCCTCCTGTCCCAGTACCGACGGCAACGTCGACGGAAGCGAGGTCAACGAGGCTTTCCGGTGCTCGTGGAACGACAGGATCTGCAGTTCGATAGCGAGGTCGACCTTGCGGACGTCAACGTTCTCCGGGACCGAGAGTACGCACGGCGCGAAGTTGAGGATACTGGTCACACCACACGCCACGAGATCGTCAGCAACTGCTTGCGCGGCGTGCGCCGGAGTGGCGATCACGGCGATGGAGATGCCCTCCCGGGCCACCACGTCGGCCAGCTCGGTGATGTGGTGCACACCCAGCCCGTTGATCAGCTCGCCCACCCGGTTGCGGTCGGCGTCGAACAGCGCGGCGATGTGGAAGCCGCGGGAGCCGAAGCCGGCATATCCGGCCAGAGCGTGACCGAGGTTACCGATGCCGACCAGCGCCACCGCCCGGTGCTGGTTGAGCCCGAGCACGTACTCGATCTTCTCGATCAGCTGCGTGACGTCGTACCCGACGCCCCGCGTGCCGTTGGAGCGCAGGTAGGAGAGGTCCTTGCGCAGCTTGGCGGAGTTCACCCCGGCAGCGGCGGCCAGCTCCTCGCTGGAGACCACGTCGCTGCCCGCCTCGGCGAGGGCGTGCAGGGAGCGCAGGTACTCCGGGAGGCGGCCGACCGTCGCATCAGGGAGGTCCGGAAAGTCCGGGACGTCCGCGTGCTCCGGCGGCCGGTTGCTGTGCTGCTGACTCATGTGACTCCGTGCGGATGCTGACCCGGTGGCGGGGGCTCCGTACGTGCACGGTTACCGACCGTACACACGGGTGCTCACCGCCGTTACAGAGTAGGCGCTTGTGAAGTCATGCACAAATCGCGATCTTGGACGTCAAACCACACTCGCGGCGGCGATCTGGACGGCCTCGGCCAGCGTGCCGACGACCGGGTGACCGGTCTCGCGGAGCCGCCGCGCACCGGTGAAGCCGCCCGTGTAGAGCACCACCCGGGCACCGACCGCGACCGCCGCGTCCGCGTCATCGACTGAGTCGCCGATCAGGATGCAGTCCGGCCCGGCCACGCCGAGGGCGGCCAGGTGCGCGGCCAGGTGCGGCGCCTTGGAGCCGCCGCCGACCTCGGCGCGCAGTCCGTCGACCCGGGCGAAGTAGTCCGCCAGGCCGTAGCGCCGCACCGCCGGTACCAGCTCGTCGTGGAACCACATCGACAATAATGACTGGGTACCCGCCCAGTCGGCTAGCGCCTCGACGGCTCCGGCGGCCAGCGCGCACGACGGCAGGCCCGCGTTGTAGGCCACGTGGAACGCCTTGTCCAGGGCCGCGAACTGCTCCTCGTCCACCGGGCGGCCGAGCACCCCGGCGTAGTAGGCGGAGATCGGGCGGCGGAAGTCCCGGCGGTGCTCCTCTTCCGTGATCGCGCGGCCGCCGAGCACTTCGAGCGACGCGTTGGTCGCGGCCACCACCAGGCTCAGGTCGTCGAGCAGGGTGCCGTTCCAGTCCCAGACGAGGTGCACCGGCCCAGGGTAGTTGCGGGGCACCCGGCTATCGAGCGAGATCCCGGCGCAGCCGCTCCTCCTCGACCCGCCAGTACCCGTGCTCCTTGCCGTCCAGCAGCACCACCGGTACCCGGTCGCCGTACTCGTCCTCCAGCTCCAGCGAGGACTCCACGTTCCACTCGGCAAAGGGTTCGCCGATGCGCTCCAGCACCTGCTTGGCGTCGTCGCAGAGGTGGCAGCCCGGCCGGGTGATCAAGGTGAGGCGTGTGGTCGAAATCTCAGTCACGGAGAGCGGCCTTCCTGACCTTTCCGGTCGCCGAGTGCGGCAGTGCCGGGCGGAACTCGATCGCGGTGGGGCACTTGAAGCGGGCCAGGTTGCGCTCGCAGTGGGAGATCAACTCCTCGACCGTGACCGCGGACCGGGTCACCACGTACGCCTTGACCGTCTGGCCGGTGTACGGGTGCGGGTCGCCGAGCACCGCCGCCTCGCTCACCGCCGGGTGCGCCCGCAGCACCTGCTCCACCTCGTACGGGTACACGTTGAACCCGCTCACCAGGATCAGCTCGCGCAGCCGGTCGACCAGGAACAGGTCCCCGTCGGCGTCCGCGTACGCGACGTCACCCGTGGCCCACCAGCCGTCCTCGTCGGGCCCGTCCCGCCGGTCCGGCCAGTACCCGCTGAACAGGTTGTCCCCGGACACCACGATCTCCCCCGGGTCGGTGCCGGGCGAGCCGGGCGCCAGGTCGTCGAAGTCGTCCTCGGCCAGCAGGATCTCCTCCCCGCCCGCGCCGACCAGCTTGAGCGCGACGCCCGGGATGGGCTGCCCGACCGAGCCGCGCTTGTGCGCCGGGGATACCAGCGTGGAGGTGAGCACCGGGGCGGTCTCGGTCAGCCCGTACCCCTCGGCCAGGACATCCCCGGTCGCCTCCTGGAAGCGGCGGGCGGCGGCCGGGTCCAGCGGCGCCGCGCCGCTGATCGCGGCCCGCACGCTGCCGAACGCGCCGGCCAGGTCGGGCAGCAGGGACCAGGCGACGAACATGGGGGGTACGCCCACCACGATGGTCACCCGGTGCGCGGCGATCAGCCGGAGCGTCTCCGCCGGGTCGAAGCGCTCGACCAGGATGCCGTGCGCCCCGTGGTACGCCACCGCGCCCAGCCCGGAGTTGAGCCCGAACGCGTGGAACAGCGGGAGCACCAGCAGCACCACGTCGTCCGGCCCGAGCACCGGCGGCTCGATCCGCGCCACCTGCGTGTGGTTCGCGAGCAGCGCCCGGTGCGAGAGCATGGCGCCCTTCGGGCTGCCCTCGGTGCCGCTGGTGTACAGCAGCACGGCCAGATCCTCGCCACCGGCGGTCGTGGCGACCGGCTCCCCCGGCCGGGCCAGCTCGGCCAGGTCCGGTACCCCGTCGGCCGTACCCACGGCGAACCGGTACTGCGGCAGCGCCGCCCCGACCGCGCGGAACACCTCGGGCGTGCCGATGAGCACCACGGCGCCCGAGTCGGTCAGCACCTGGATCAGCTCCCGCCCGGTGTACCCGGGGTTCACCGGTACCGCCACCAGCCCGGCGCGCAGCACCGCGAAGTACGCCTCGGCGAACTGCGGCACGTTGGGCAGGGCGAGCACCACCCGGGCCGGGTACCCGGCGCTGTCCGGCAGGTCGAGCGCACGCAGACCCCGGGCCAGTGCGTCCACGGCGCCGTCCAACTCGCCCCAGCTGACCGAGCGGTCCTGCCAGCTCAGCGCGGAGCGCTCCGCGCCGCGGCCCGCGGCCTGGCGGAGTGTGTCAGCGACGTTACGAGGCACCTGCACGGAGGCTGAGTCTCGCACAGGAACCCCCTTGGTGGCACCACCACACCCGGGGCTGTAACACACCATCCGTCGCTTCCGGCACCGACGGACACCCGGTCGCGCTGACTGCGCGTGTCTGGTATGTCGCGGCACGTGTCGCACAGGACACAACGCACAGAATGTGCGACATCTCCGGCCGATTTTCCGAAATACTTCGCCTCTGTGTAACGGACTCCCCACATGCGGGTGACGTTCGCCCTATTATCGCGTGGGTTGGCTCACCCGTTTTCGCCGTGTGCCAGCACCCTTCACCCTGAGGAGGCAGCAGTGCCCGTTGACGCACCGCATTACCACCTCGTGGGGCGGAGTCGCATTCGGCCGCCATCCGCCTGGATTGACGACACCTCTGACGCCACGACCCCCGCCGCCGGCCCCGTCGAGGAGGTGCGGTGACCGCGTTCGGACTGACCGGTGACTCAGCCGGAGGGTGGCGGTTGCCGCTGGACGCCGCGTGGGCAGGAGGTTTCTCCCTGCTCCGCGCTTCGCTCAACGAAACGATGAGCACGGCGTTGCGGGGGGAAGGCGGTACCGCCCGCACGCGCAACCGTCCACACACGAACGATGGACCGGTACGCCACCTCCAGGGGACCGGGAAGCCCACCGGCGGGCGCTCGACGCCCGGACGGCGTATCCCGAGCCAGGGCAGCGAGCACGCCGGGGCACCGGACGGCGGCCCGTCGGGTACCGCCGTCGTCGACCCGGAACTCACCGGCGCGACCACCCAGATCCTGCCGTCCTCAGTGGACAAGACGGTGGAGATCACGGGCGGCCAGCCCGGCGGCGGGTACCCGGACCGGCCCGACCCGTCCGACGCGGCGCACGAGGTGTGGTCGCTGGTCGAGCGGGCACAGGCGGGTGAGGCCGAGGCGTTCGGGCTCATCTACGACCGGTACGTCGACACGGTGTTCCGGTTCATCTACTTCCGGGTGGGCAACCGGCAGCTGGCCGAGGACCTGACCTCGGACACGTTCCTGCGGGCGCTCAAGCGCATCGGCAGCTTCACCTGGCAGGGGCGGGACCTGGGTGCCTGGCTGGTGACCATCGCCCGCAACCTGGTGGCCGACCACTTCAAGTCCGGCCGGTACCGGCTGGAGGTTACAACCGGTGACGTTCTCGATGCGGACCGCGAGGATCGCGGACCCGAGGGCAGCCCGGAGGCGGCCGTGGTCGACCACATCACCAACGTGGCCCTGCTGACCGCGGTCAAGCAGCTCAACCCGGAGCAGCAGGAGTGCATCGTGCTGCGCTTCCTGCAGGGCTTCTCGGTCGCGGAGACCGCGCAGGCCATGGGCAAGAACGAGGGTGCCATCAAGGCCCTCCAGTACCGGGCGGTACGCGCGCTGGCGAGGCTGCTGCCGGACGGATTCCAGCTATGATTGTCGATTCGTTACGACCGGGGACCGGGCGCGGCTGACCGCGTCGTTGGTCACTGTTCGTGACAGAAACGGCAGGGGAGGCGTAACTGATCATGGACGCTACTCGTTGGTAGAGTTGCCGCGGCCATCGCGCGTCGGGGTCACGCATGGGGTAGCACGGCGGAGGGGGTGTGCGCGGTGAACAACACGATCTTTCATCGACGGCGGGTCGAGCGCTTCGCGCAGCTCCTCGAAGAGGCGAACAGCCGCCGCCGGCACAGCCGGTCGCCACTGGACGACAGGCTGGTCCCGTACGTCGAGCTGGGGCAGCGGGTACGGGACGCGCAGCACCCGGACGCGGCCACACCTGAGGAGGACTTCCGGACCAGCCTGCGGGCGATGCTCGTGGCCACCGCGCAGCGGGAGGGCATCGGCCAGACCGCCGGTGACGCGGTACCGGTGATCGCCCGGGTCGGCGCGGGCGCCCGGAACCGCGCGCCCGCCGGCGACGCGGAGGACGTCCAGCCACCCCGGCTGCGCCCGCGGCGTACCCGCGGGGCGATCATCGTGGGGCTGGCCGCCGGTACGCTCGCGCTGTCCGGCATGTCCATGGCCAGCGGCGACGCCCTGCCCGGCGACGCGCTGTACCCGCTCAAGCGCTCGGTCGAGGAGGCGCAGCTGGCGCTCAGCCCGAACGAGGTCACCAAGGGCCAGATGTACCTGACCAACGCGCAGCACCGGGCCGAGGAGGCGACCGCCGAGCAGAACAGCCCGAGCCGCGTGACTGGCGCGCTGAACGACATGGACGCGCAGACCCGCTCGGGCATCAGCCTGCTCACCTGGGCCGCCACCAAGCAGGTCACGGGCACGCTCGACCTGATCGACGAGTGGGTACCCAACCAGCGGCAGCGGCTGCTCGGCATCACCGCGCCGGCCAGCGCCGGGCGGGTCAAGGACTCGCTGACCCTGCTCGCCCGGATCAAGGTCCGCTCCGCGATGCTGCAGGCGGCGCTCCAGTGCGGCGCCAAGATCGGACCGGAGGACGACCTCGGGCCGGTACCGGCCGCCTGCCCGGTGCCCGGCTCGGGCAGCGTCAGCAGCCGGGGCGGTTCGGGCCGGTCGGGCAGCACCGGCGGGACGCGCAGCCAGGGCGGTACGGGCAGCCCGGGTGCCACGGGCACCGGCGGCACCAGCACCGGCGGGAACCCGTCGCTCGGACCCTCGCCGAACGGGAACGCGTCGCCGAGCCCGTCCCAGGCCACCAACCCGCAGCTACCGGACTCGCCGACGGCCAGCCCGGACCACAAGGCGGTCGGCGCGGTCACCGGCCTGCTCGGCGGCCTGCTCTAGTTTTCTTTCCCGCCGGTCCCGGGCACGCCGGGGCCGGCGGTTTCATGCTTGAGCCGGGGTGCGGCGGCGGAAGCTGGCGACCGCGACCCCGCCGGCGGCCAGCAGGCCCACCCCCATCACCACCAGCGTCGCGAGCAGCGCCGAGCCGGTCTGCGCCAGGCCGTCGCCGGTCACCGTGACGGCCAGGGTGAGCGCGCGCTGCCGGTGATCAGGTGCCAGGCCCGCCGCCACGAAGGTGTGCCCGCCCGTGTACCCGTCGGGGACGGTGACCCGTACCCGGATCCGCCCCGAGCCGTCCGCGGTGATCTCCGCCAGCTCCCGGGGTACCGAGTAGAGGCCCACCAGCACCGGGCTGCCGGCCAGGAACCCGTCCCCGGACAGCGTGGTGGTACGCCGCGTGTCGCTGAACACGGTACCGGCGGAGCTGCCCAGCGACCCGTTCGCCGGCGGTACCGCCGGGGGCAGCACCACGGCCGGTAGGTCCGGCGTGACCGCGTTGGACGGGTCGCTCTCCATCGAGTCGCCCAGCGTGGTGCTGGTGACCGCGGTGACCACGTACACCACACCGTTGTCCAGGCCGGTGATGGTGCATTGCGTGTCCGTTGTGGACACACAGGTGTCGCCGCCCGGGTACGCGATCGCGGTGTATCCGGTGAAGGCTCCGGTGCCGAGCACCACCGGCGGCGACCAGGTGACGTACACCTCCCCGTCGCCGGCCGAGGCGCGTACCCCCGTCGGCGGGTCGGGCAGCGCGACCGGGGTGGCCGCCTCGGCCGAGATGGCGGGTACCGAGTCGCCGGCGTCGGTGTGCGCCACCACCGACACCGAGTACGCCGTGCCGTTGGCCAGCCCCCTGATCCAGCACCCAGTGTCGGGTGCGGTGGCGGTACAGGTGAAGTTGCCCGGGTCGGTGGTGGCTGTGTAGCCGCTCAGCGTGCCGCCGTACAGGCCCAGCGGGGGCAGCCAGGACACGTCCAGCGCGCTGTCCTCGCCGGAGGCGGCGACCCCGATCGGCGGGCCGGGGCGCACCGGTACCGGCGCCGGCTGGTCCACCCCGGTACCGTCGCCGAGCCGCCCGTCGTCACCGTCACCCCAGCAGTACGCCTGGTCCACTGTAGACAGTACGCAGGCGTGCTCCGGCCCGGCACCCACCCCGGCCAGGTCCACTCCGGACAGAGCGCCGCTCGCGTCCACGGCAACCGGGGTGTGCCGGTCGGTGGTGGTACCGTCGCCGAGCTGACCGTGGCCGTTGCCGCCCCAGCAGTACGCGGCACCACCCGTGGACACCGCACAGGTGTGGCTCCCGCCCGCCGCCAGCGCGCTGAGAGTGGCGCCGGTGGTCACGGCGACCGGGCTGTCCCGCTCGCTGGTCGTCCCGTCGCCCAACTGCCCGTGACCGTTGTCACCCCAACAGAACGCGGCACCACCCGTGGACACCGCGCAGGTGTGGCGCCCACCCGCGGCCACCGCAGCGAAAACGGCGCTGGTGTCCGCGGCGACCGGGCGGTCCCGGTCGGTGGTGGAACCGTCGCCGAGCTGCCCGTGGCCGTTGTCGCCCCAGCAGAACACCAGCCCGGCCGCGGACACCGCACAGGTGTGGCTCCCGCCCGCCGCCAGCGCGCCGAGCTGGACACCGGTGTCCACCGCGACCGGGCTGTCCCGCTCGTCGGTGGTACCGTCGCCCAACTGCCCGTGACCGTTGTCGCCCCAGCAGAACGCGGCTCCCGCGGTGGACACCGCGCACGTATGGTCGCCGCCGGCACTGATGTCCGCCAGCCGCACACCCTCCAGCACGCCGCTGGTGTCCACCGCCACCGGGGTGTCCCGCTCGCTGGTGGTGCCGTCACCGAGCTGCCCGTGGCTGTTGTCGCCCCAGCAGTACGCGCCGCCCGAGGTGGACAGCGCGCAGGTATGGTTCGCGCCGGCGGCCACCTGGCGCAGCACCACGCCGGACAGCACGCCGCTGGTGTCCACGGGTACCGGCGGCATGTCCAGCCCGGTCAGCCCGCCACCCACCGCGCCGCTTCCGTCGTACCCCCAGCAGAACAGGCTGCCGGCGCGGAACGCGCAGCTGTGCCGGCCCCCGGCCGTGATGCCGGCGGCGGGCGGGCAGACAGACCGCGGGACGGCGGCCCCGCAGG
>DATEJJ010000937.1:0-5974 GCA_035278125.1 Rugosimonospora sp. | reverse complement strand
ACCAGCCCGCCGAGCCGGAGGAGCCGGCACCCGCCGCCGTCGAAGCCGCCGCCGAGGTCGCGCCGCCCGCACCCGAGGTGGTTGAGCCGGCGCCGGATACCGCCGAGCGCCCGACGCTACGCATCCAGCACCTGGTACCGGCCTCGCCCGCGGTACCCGCGATCCCCGATCCGTCCCCGCCGCCCGGCGCGCTGCCGGAGGAGGCGACCGGCGAGATCTCCGAGGCGTACCTCGCGGTCACGCCCCCGCCGGGCCAGGGCACGGAGCCGGCCCGGGTACACGGCGTGGGCGTCACCCTGTTCGTGTCCAACCTCGGCCGCTCGGTGGCGTTCTACCGGGACCTGCTCGGCTTCCAGCAGGTGGACGTGGGCCCGGGCAGCGCGGTGCTGGAGTCCGGGGACGGGCGGATCGTGCTGCGCCGGGTGGTGGACATGGCGCCGGTCGACCGCCGCCTGGTCTACCTGCTGCTTGAGGTACCCGACGTGCTGGCCGCGTACGAGGACCTGCGCGCCCGGGGTGTGGAGTTCGTACACCGCCCCCGCGCGGTCAGCCGGTACGAGCAGCTGGAACTCTGGTCGGCGGCGTTCCGCGACCCGGACGGGCACGGTATCGCCCTGACCCGCTGGGATATCCGCCAGTAGCCGCCGGTACCGCGAGCCGCCGGGACCGTCAGCCGCCGAGCACCGAGCGGCGGACCGACAGCACGTAGAGCCACACCGCGCCGAACAGGATGCCCAGCACCAGCAGGGCCAGGTTGAACAGCCCGCACACCGCGAGCGCGACCTGCAGCCCGAGCGCGGCGTACCAGGCCCAGCGGTGGCGCATCAGGCCGGCCAGCACCACGCACGCCGCCACCAGCCCGAGGATCGCGCCGATCGCCGCGCCGGTGACGTGCCCGGCCAGCTTGACCAGCGGGACGATCGCGAGCAGCAGCACGACCGCCTCCAGCGCCAGCGTGCCCGCACCCACCCCGCGTACCGCCGCCGCCGGATTCCGCAGCCCCGACGGCCGCTGCTCCCCGCTCACCTCCGGAACAGCTTCCGCGCGTCGGCCACGGTGAACACCGATCCCGTGATCAGTACGCCGGCTCCGGCCAGGCCCGTCTCCGACTCCTCGGCCAGGCCGACCGCGGTCGCGATGGCGTCCGGCAGCTCCGGCTCGACGTGTACCCGCTCCTCGCCGAACACGTCGACGGCGAACGCGGCCAGCTTGTCCACGGCCAGCGCGCGGGTCGAGCTGTTCCGGGTCACCACGACCGCGTCCACGACCGGCTCCAGCAGCTCCAGTTCGCTGTGCACGTCCTTGTCGGCCAGTACCGCGAGCACCGCGACCAGCCGCCGGAAGTCGAACTCCTCGGTCAGCGCGGCGATCATGGCCGCCATGCCGTGCGGGTTGTGCGCGGCGTCCAGCAGCACCGTGGGCGCGTTGCGTACCCGCTCCAGCCGGCCCGGCGAGGAGCTGTCCGCGAAACCCTGCCGCACCGTCTCCACGTCCAGCCGCCGGCCGGCGCCCGCGCCCAGGAACACCTCGGCGGCGGCCAGCGCGACGGCCGCGTTCTGCGCCTGGTACGCGCCGTGCAGCGGCAGGAACACCTCGTCGTACACGCCGCCCAGCCCCTGCAGGGTGAGCACCTGCCCGCCCACCGCCAGCGCCCGCCCGAGTACCCCGAACTCCGCGCCCTCGCGGGCGATCGTGGCGCCCACCTCGGCGCAGCGGCGCAGGATCGGCTCGGCCGCCTCTTCCTCCTGCGCGGCGCAGACCAGCGTCGCTCCACTGTGGATGATGCCGGCCTTGGCGGTGGCGATGTCGTGCAGCGTGTCGCCGAGCCACTCGGTGTGGTCCAGCCCGATCGGAGTGATCACGCAGGTCGCCGCGTGCAGCACGTTGGTCGAGTCGTCCGCGCCGCCCAGCCCCACCTCGACCACGGCCACGTCCACCGGCGCGTCCGCGAACGCGGCGAACGCCATCGCCGTGGTCGTGTCGAAGTAGGTGAGCGTTTCCCCATACTTGCGGTCCACCAGCTCGGCCAGCGGCGCCACCTCCCGGTACACCGCGACGAACCGCTCCTCGTCGACCGGCTCGCCGTCCAGCGAGATCCGCTCCCGTACCGTCTCCAGGTGCGGGCTGGTGTACCGCCCGGTACGCAGCCCGTGCGCGCGCAGCAGCGCGTCGATCATCCGGGCCGTGGACGTCTTGCCGTTGGTACCGGTCAGGTGGATCGCCGGGTACGCCCGCTGCGGGCTGCCGAGCAGGTCCAGCAGCGCCTCGATGCGCCCGAGGTCGAAGACCATCCGGCTGTACCCGCGCGCCTCCAGCTCGCGGTTGACCTCCGCGAACCCGCTCATCCGAGCGCGCGCAACGCTTCGTCGATGCGGGCCAGCTCCGCCTCGGCGGCGGCGAGCCGGTCGCGGATCTTCCCGACCACGCTCTCCGGCGCCTTCGCGAGGAAGTCCGTGTTGCCCAGCTTCGCCTCGGTACCCGCCTTCTCCTTCTGCGCGGCGGCCCGGTCCTTCTCCAGCCGGGCCCGCTCGGCCGCCACGTCGATGGCGCCCCGCGTGTCCAGCGCGACGCTCATCCCGCCGCTGACCGCGAGCGTGGCCGTGGCGGTGAAGCCGGCGCCCTCGGCATCCAGCCGGGCCAGCGACCGGATCAGCCCCTCGTGCGCGGCGAGCCCGGCGGCGGCCAGCCCGGACAGTCGTGCGGCCACCCGCTGCCCCGGCTTCAGCCCCTGGTCGGAGCGGAACCGGCGCACCTCGGTCACCACCCGCTGCAGCGCCTCGATCCCCGCCTCGGCCGAGTCGTCGACCAGCGTCTTGTCCGGCTGCGGCCACTCCGCCACCACGACCGACGGGCCGCCGGTCAGCGCCAGCCACAGCTCCTCGGTCACGAACGGGATGACCGGGTGCAGCAGCCGCAGCAGCTGGTCCAGCACGTGCCCGAGTACCCGCTGCGTGGCCGGGCTGTCCCCGATCACCGGCTTGGTCAGCTCCAGGTACCAGTCGCACACGTCGTCCCAGGCGAAGTGGTACAGCGTGTCGCACACCTTGGCGAACTCGAAGCGCTCGAACTGCTCGTCCACCTCGGTGGTCACGTGCTGCAGCCGGGACAGCACCCACCGGTCCACGGTGGACAGTTCCTCGTCCGCGGGCAGCTCGCCGCGCGTGTGCGCGCCGTTGAGCAGCGCGTACCGGGTCGCGTTCCAGAGCTTGTTGCAGAAGTTGCGCGAGCCCTGGCACCACTCCTCGGAGACCGGCACGTCCGAGCCGGGGTTGGCGCCCCGGGCCAGGGTGAACCGGGTGGCGTCCGCGCCGAACCGGTCGATCCAGTCCAGCGGGTCGACCACGTTCCCGAACGACTTCGACATCTTCTTGCCGTGCTGGTCGCGCACCATGCCGTGCAGCGCGATCACGTGGAACGGCTGAACCCCGTCGTTGGCGTACAGGCCGAACATCATCATCCGGGCCACCCAGAAGAACAGGATGTCGTACCCGGTGACCAGCACGCTGGTCGGGTAGAAGCGGCGCAGGTCCGGGGTGTCGTCCGGCCAGCCCAGCGTGGAGAACGGCCAGAGCGCGCTGGAGAACCAGGTGTCCAGCACGTCCTCGTCCTGCCGCCAGCCCGGCCCGGTCGGCGGCTGCTCGTCCGGCCCGACGCAGACCACCTCGCCCGCCGGCCCGTACCAGACCGGGATCCGGTGCCCCCACCACAGCTGCCGGGAGATGCACCAGTCGTGCATGTTGTCGACCCAGGCGAAGTACCGCTTGGCCAGCTCGGCCGGCTCCAGCCGGACCCGCCCGTCGCGCACCGCGTCGCCGGCGGCCTTCGCCAGCGGTCCGGTCTGCACGAACCACTGCAGCGACAGCCGCGGCTCGACGGTGGTACCGCACCGGGAGCAGTGCCCCACGGCGTGCAGGTACGGGCGCTTCTCCGCCACGATCCGGCCCTGCTCGCGCAGGGCGGCCACGATCGCCGGGCGCGCCTCGTACCGGTCCAGCCCCTGGAACGGCCCGGGCACCGTGATCACCGCGCGCTCGTCCATGATGATCGGGCTGGGCAGCCCATGCCGCTGCCCGATCTCGAAGTCGTTCGGGTCGTGCGCCGGCGTCACCTTGACCGCCCCCGTTCCGAACGCCGGATCCACGTGGTCGTCGGCCACCACCGGTATCCGCCGCCCCGTCAGCGGCAGGTCCACCTCGGTACCCACCAGGTGCCGGTACCGCTCGTCGTCCGGGTGTACCGCCACCGCCGTGTCGCCGAGCATCGTCTCCGCCCGCGTCGTGGCCACCACGATGTCGTCGCTGTACCGGATGGAGACCAGCTCACCCTCGTCCTCGGTGTGCTCCACCTCGATGTCGGACAGCGCGGTCAGGCAGCGCGGGCACCAGTTGATGATGCGCTCGGCGCGGTAGATGAGCCCGTCCTGGTACAGCCGCTTGAAGATCGTCTGCACCGCCCGGGACAGCCCGTCGTCCATGGTGAACCGCTCGCGGGACCAGTCGACGGAGTCGCCGAGCCGGCGCATCTGGCCGAGGATCGCGCCACCCGACTCGGCCTTCCACTGCCACACCCGCTCCACGAACGCCTCGCGCCCGAGGTCGTGCCGGCTGAGCCCCTGCGTGGCGAGCTGCCGCTCCACCACGTTCTGCGTGGCGATACCGGCGTGGTCCATGCCCGGCAGCCACAGCGTCTCGTACCCCTGCATGCGGCGGCGGCGGATCAGCGAGTCCTGGATCGTGTGGTCCAGTGCGTGGCCCACGTGCAGGGAGCCGGTCACGTTCGGTGGCGGGATGACGATCGTGAACGGCGGCCGGTCCGAATCGACCCGCGCCCGGAAGTAACCGGCCGCTACCCACTGCTCGTACCGCGGCTGCTCCACCTCGGCGGGGAGGTACGTGGTGGGGAGGGTAGGCCGTTCGCCAGCTTCCGGTTTCGTCGTCACATTCAAAGTCTACGAGGCCGCCGTGGTCAGCCTCCGCGCGCCGGTCACCCGCACCGTCACCCGGTATACCTGTCTGGTACGCGCACGGCTGTTACGCTCCGAAAATGGTTCGTGCTGCGGACGACAAGGCCGGTATCCGCGCGGATATCGACGTGTCCAGCGAGGCTCCCGGGCCCGAGGACGACTCGGTCGACCTGGACATGCTCGACCTCGACGACGCCGACCTGATCGACGGTGACGACCTCGACGGGGAGCCGGGCGACGACGCCGAAGCGGTGGCCCGGGCACGGCGACGCACGATCCGGTGGTTGGTCATGGCCGGGCTCGCCGGCATACTCGTGGTACTCGTGGCCATGCTGGGGCCGACCTGGTGGTCGCTCATCACGCAGCGGCACGAGAAGCTCGCCATCCCGGACAGCCTGGCCGGCCTGAACCTCGACAGGTCCGCCGACGGCCAGGCCACCGCCGACTACCTGCGCACGGCCGTGGCGGCAAGCGTCAACCTGGACACCTCGGTGGGTGCGGTCTACGACGACCCCGGCAACAAGCAGAAGTCGGTGATGATCTTCGGCGGTACCGGCCTGATCGTGTCCCCCGACCAGGAGTTGACCAAGGCTTTCCAGCTGCTGGACGACCAGGGCGGCGGCATGAGCGGCGTGCACGCGGTACCGTCCGGCGCGCGGGGCGGTGAGATGAAGTGCGGCACCAGCACCGGCGACGGTGGCGACATGGTCGTGTGCGGCTGGGCCGATCACGGCAGCATCGCACTGGCGCTGTTCCCGGGGCGCTCGGAGGCTGACGCGTCGCGCCTGATGCAGCGGATCCGCGACGGGGTCCAGCACGGCGGCTGAAAACATTGAGGGCCGCCCGATGATCGGGCGGCCCTCAAATTAAGATGTCCGGCGGCGTCCTACTCTCCCACACCCTCCCGAGTGCAGTACCATCGGCGCTGGCAGGCTTAGCTTCCGGGTTCGGAATGTGACCGGGCGTTTCCCTACCGCTATAACCGCCGTAACCCTCAACCAACAACCCCAA
>DATEJJ010000936.1:0-21026 GCA_035278125.1 Rugosimonospora sp. | reverse complement strand
GTTCCCGGTGGGCGACGGGCCGGCGTTGGCCCGGGAGCTGGCGGCGCTGCTGGACGACCCGGGCCGCCGGGCCGCGCTGTCCGGCCGGGCCGGCGAGGTGGTGGCCGGCTTCGACTGGCCGGTCGTGGCACAGCAGGTGCTGGAGGTGTACGCGACCGCGATCGAAGCCACTCCGCGCCTGGTCGCTGACGTAGAGTAACGGCGCGGCGTGAGGGTGCGCACCATGGGGCGAACAGGGCACCGAACCGGACGCCTGTGCGGCTAGCATCTGCGCTCATGTGGTGGATCGTCGCGGTGGTCGGCGCCGTCGCGCTGCTCGCCACGTACGTCACCTGGACCGCGTCGCGGGTGGACCGGCTGCACGCCCGGGCGGCCGCATCGCAGTCCGCTCTGGACGCCCACCTGACCCGCCGGGCCGCGGCCGCCACCGGCCTCGCCGACACGGTGCAGAGCCCGGACCTGCGGGAGGCGGCCCGCGCCGCGCTGGAGGCGTTCCCGGACGACCGGGAACTGGCCGAGAACGACCTGACCCGCGCGCTGCGCGCGATCCCCCGGCAGAGCGCCGGCCCGGCCTTCGACGAGGTGGTCTCGGTCAGCCGCCGGCTCGCGCTCAGCCGCCAGGTGCACAACGATCTGGTACGCGACGCGCTCGCGCTGCGCCGCCGCCGCCTGGTACGCCTGCTCCGCCTGTCCCGCCGCCACCCCGAACCGCGCTACTTCGACGTGGACGAGCCCATCCTGGGCGAACGTACCAGCGTCTGACCGACGGCGAGGAGCGGAGCGACGACGCCTGAGGGCAGACCCGGCCAGCAGCGTCTGAGCGGATGATCAGGCCACCGCGGCGTGATTGGCCGTCGGGTGAATGCCCGGGGCGGCGCTAGCATTGCGGGTGAATCCCCAGGTCAAAGAGGAGTCGGTGAACCGTGTCCGCCACTGATCAGCACAGCAGCGCAAACCCCCTGACGGGGACCGGCCGGGTGAAGCGCGGCATGGCCGAGATGCTCAAGGGCGGCGTGATCATGGACGTGGTCACGCCGGACCAGGCGAAGATCGCCGAGGACGCCGGTGCGGTCGCCGTGATGGCGCTGGAGCGGGTACCGGCCGACATCCGCGCCCAGGGCGGGGTGGCCCGGATGAGCGACCCCGACCTGATCGACGGCATCATCAACACCGTGTCCATCCCGGTGATGGCCAAGGCCCGGATCGGCCACTTCGTGGAGGCCCAGGTGCTGCAGGCGCTGGGCGTGGACTACATCGACGAGTCCGAGGTGCTGACCCCGGCCGACTACGCGCACCACATCGACAAGTGGGTGTTCACGGTGCCGTTCGTGTGCGGCGCCACCAATCTGGGCGAGGCGCTGCGCCGGATCACCGAGGGCGCCGCGATGATCCGGTCCAAGGGTGAGGCGGGCACCGGCGACGTGTCCAACGCGACCACGCACATGCGCCAGATCCGGGCCGAGATCCGCCGGCTCGGCGCGCTGTCCGAGGACGAGCTGTACCTGGCCGCCAAGGAGCTGCAGGCGCCGTACGAGCTGGTCAAGGAGATCGCCACCACGGGCAAGCTGCCGGTCGTGCTGTTCACCGCCGGTGGCATCGCGACGCCGGCCGACGCGGCCATGATGATGCAGCTGGGCGCCGAGGGCGTGTTCGTCGGCTCCGGCATCTTCAAGTCCGGCGACCCGGCGCGGCGGGCCGCCGCGATCGTGAAGGCCACCACCTTCCACGACGACCCCGACGTGCTCGCGAAGGTGTCGCGGGGCCTGGGCGAGGCGATGGTCGGCATCAACGTGGACGACGTACCCGCACCCCACCGCCTGGCCGAGCGCGGATGGTAGAGCTGGCCGTCGGGGTTCTGGCGGTCCAGGGGGACGTGCGCGAACACCTGCGCGCGCTGACCGGATGCGGTGCCCGGGCCCTCCCGGTGCGCCGGCCGGCCGAGTTGGAGGATGTCGACGCCCTGGTGATCCCGGGCGGGGAGTCGACCACCATCAGCAAGCTCGCCGTCGAGTTCGACCTGGCCGACCCGATCCGCAAGCGCATCGCCGGCGGCATGCCCGCGTACGGCTCCTGCGCCGGGATGATCATGCTGGCCGCCGAGGTGCTGGACGGCCGCCCCGACCAGCAGCAGTTCGCGGGCATCGACATGACCGTCCGGCGCAACGCCTTCGGCCGGCAGGTCGAGTCGTTCGAGGCGCCGGTGGAGCTGGCCGAGGTCGGCGGTGACCCGTTCCAGGCCGTGTTCATCCGGGCACCCTGGGTGGAGCGGGTCGGGGACGGTGTCACCGTACTGGGGCGCGTCGGGGCCGGTTCGCAGGCCGGTAGGATTGTCGCGGTTCGGCAGGGGAGTCTGCTCGCCACCGCCTTCCACCCGGAGCTCACCGGTGACCTGCGCGTCCACCGCCTCTTCGTGGATCTCGCGGTGGCCGCGCGGACCAGGACGGAGGGGTGATGTCCGGCCACTCGAAGTGGGCGACGACGAAGCACAAGAAGGCCGTGGTGGACGCCAAGCGCGGCAAGCTGTTCGCCCGGCTCATCAAGAACGTCGAGGTGGCGGCCCGCACCGGCGGCGGGGACCCGGCGGGCAACCCCACCCTGTACGACGCCATCCAGAAGGCGAAGAAGAACTCGGTACCCAACGACAACATCGACCGCGCGGTCAAGCGGGGCTCTGGCCAGGAGGCGGGCGCCGCCGACTACCAGACGGTGATGTACGAGGGGTACGGCCCCAGCGGCGTGGCGATCCTGATCGAGTGCCTCACCGACAACCGGAACCGGGCCGCCACCGAGGTGCGTACCGCGCTCACCCGCAACGGCGGCAGCCTCGCCGACGCGGGCAGCGTGTCGTACCTTTTCTCACGCAAGGGAGTTGTGCTCGTCCCCCGTACCGGCGCGCTGACCGAGGACGACGTGCTCGGCGCGGTCCTCGACGCGGGCGCGGAGGAGTGCAACGACCTGGGCGAGGCGTTCGAGGTGGTGTCGGAGCCGGGCGACCTGATCGCGGTACGCAACGAACTGCAGAAGGCGGGCATCGAGTACGAGTCGGCGGAGTCCCAGTTCGTACCGAGCGTGACGGTACCCCTGGACGAGGAGGGCGCCCGCAAGATCTTCCGGCTGATCGACACGCTGGAGGACTGCGACGACGTCCAGAACGTCTACGCCAACTTCGACGTCAGCGACGAGGTGATGGCTGCGGTCGGCTGACAGCTGCCGACGGTCAGCCAACAGGCGGTAAGGCACACTCGGTAACCAAGCCCCTAGAGTGTCCGAGGGGAGGTGACGATGACCGAAACCATGGTCAAGAAGGAAGCCGGGACGCAGATAGACGAGGAACTGCTCGAAGAGGCGCGGCGCCAGTTGGGGAACGTGTCGCCTGAGGAGGCGATCAACCAGGCGCTGCATGAGCTCGTCGAGAACCGGCGCGACCGGCGGGGGCGCGCCTACGACAACCTGCAACGCATCGCAGACCAGGGTGAGCTGGACTTCGACGCGATCGCCGAGGCCGACCGGTGAGGTACCTCGTGGAGATCGCCAGGCGCGGCATGATCGCGGTCTGCGAGCCGGTGCTCGCCGAGACACTGCTGACCGCACCGGCCAAGCAGTACGCGGAGATCGAAGACGAGTTCCGGGACACGTACATCCCGGCGCTGATACCGGACGGGATCTGGGATCTTGTAGCGGCTATTCGCCGGGAGTTGGCGGCGCGCGGTGCTCACCAGGGGCTCTCGGTGACTGATCTCGTGGTGGCGGCGACCGCGGTCCGGCTGAAGCTGGAGGTCCTGCACGAGGACCGGGACTTCGAGACCGTCGCACGGTTCGTACCCGAGCTGCGGCAGCGGCGGATCAGTCTGGGCACGGCTTGAGTTGCAGGATGAACGGCTCCGCGGCGCCGGGTTGATGCGGGTACGGCTGCTGCATCCGGCCGACCCGGCGCCGCTGGCAGCCGCCTTCGGAGCGGCGGGTTGGCCCGGGCGCAGCACCGCGCTGTACCAGCGGTACCTGGGGGAGCAGTCGGCCGGGAGCAGAGTGGTCTGGCTCGCCGAGCATGGCGCCGAGCGGCTGGGGTACGTGTGCGTGCTGTGGCGCAGCGAGTACCCGCCGTTCCGGAACGCGGGGATACCGGAGATCGTGGACTTCACCGTGCTGCCCGCGTACCGGCGGCGGGGCGTGGGTACCGCGCTGATGGACGCGGCCGAGTACAGCATCGCGGAGCGCAGCGACCGGGCCGGACTGGGCTGCGGGCTGTACGCCGACTACGGGCCGGCGATGCTGCTGTACCTGGCTCGCGGGTACCGGCCGGACGGGCGGGGCGTGACGTACGACCGGCGTACCGTCGCCGCGGGGCAGTCCATCCGGCTGGACGACTCGGCCGCATTGATGCTGGTCAAGGAGCTGCACCCGGGTCGCTGACCCGGAGTGGCGTGCGTCACTCAAATTCCTTTACGGAACGGTTCCGTATCGTCAGGCGGCGGGATTAGAGTCAGATACGAAACCGTACCGTATTGAAAATGGGGGAGACGTGGACGTCGATCCACAGCACAAGCACGAACCGCGCCCGGGAGCGCGGGCGGCGGTGACCGCACCGGCGGCACCCGCCGGCATGGCGGTGGGCGGGCACCCGCGGCGCTGGGCGATCCTCGGTGTCCTGGTGATCAGCCTGCTCGTCGTGGTCCTGGACAACACGGTGCTCAACGTGGCCCTGCGGACCATCGCCGATCCGGTCCACGGCCTGGGCGCCACCCAGAGCGACCTGGAATGGTCGATCAACTCGTACACGCTGGTCTTCGCCGGCCTGCTGTTCACCGCGGGCGTGCTCGGGGACCGGTTGGGCCGCAAGAAGGTCCTGCTCGTCGGCATGGTCCTGTTCGGTCTGGCCTCGCTGGCCTCGGCGTACGCGCAGAGCCCGGGGCAGCTGATCGTGGCGCGGGCGCTGATGGGCGTGGGCGGCGCGGCGGTCATGCCGGCGACGCTGTCGATCATCTCGAACGTGTTCGACCCGCGCGAGCGGGCCAAGGCGATCGGCACCTGGGCCGGCGCCGTCGGCCTGGGCGTGGCGATCGGCCCGGTGGTCGGTGGCCTGCTGCTGGAGCACTTCTGGTGGGGCTCGGTCTTCCTGATCAACGTACCGATCGTGCTGATCGGCATCGCCGCGATCGTGGCCATGGTGCCGGACTCCCGCGACCCGCGGCCCGGCCGCATCGACCTGGCCGGCGTGCTGCTGTCGATCGCGGGCCTGGTGCTGCTGGTGTACGGCATCATCGACGGCGGCGACCACGGCTTCGGCCGGGCGACCGCGTGGGGTTCGATCCTCGGCGGGCTGGCGGTCCTGGTCGCGTTCGTGCTCGTGGAGCGCCGGGTGGCGTTCCCCTCGCTGGAGGTGGCGCTGTTCCGCGACCCGCGGTTCTCCGCGGCCGTCGGTGCGGTGGGCCTGGTGTTCTTCGGGGCGATGGGCACGCTGTTCTTCGGGTCGTTCTACTTCCAGCTGGTACGCGGGTACAGCCCGCTGGAGTCGGGCCTGCTGATGGTGCCGTTCGCGGCGGCGCAGCTGGTCTTCGCGCCGCGCAGCGCGGCGATGGTGCGCCGGTACGGGCCCAAGGCGGTGTGCGCCGTCGGTCTCGGCCTGGTGACCCTGGCCCTGGCCGGGTACCTGCTGGTGGACGTGCACACACCGATCTGGTTCGTGGCGGTGCTGTTCCTGGTGATGGGCATCGGCATGGCCAACGTGATGCCGCCGGCGACTGAGTCGATCATGTCGACGCTGCCGCGGGAGAAGGCGGGCGTCGGCTCGGCGGTGAGCAACACGATCCGGCAGGTCGGCGGCGCGCTGGGCGTGGCCGTCCTCGGTTCGCTGCTGTCGGCGGTGTACCGGTCCCGGATCGCGGACAGCGTGGCGGGCCTGCCCGGCCCGGCGCGGTCGGCGGCCCGGGAGTCGATCTCCGGCACGTACGCGGTGGCGGAGCGGCTCGGCCCGCGCGGCGCCGGCCTGATCGACGCGGGTAACCACGCGTTCGTGCAGGCCATGCACTGGGCGGCGGTCGGGTCGGTGGCCGTGCTGTTCCTCGGTGTCGCGGTGGTGCTGGGCTGGCTGCCCCGGCGCTCGGTGGTTCCGGCCCCCGCACCGCAGCCGGTAGAGTCGCTCGCCGAACAGCTTGAGCTGGCCGAAGCGTAGTCAGGCGGCGACAATGTGGGGTGTGACCACTGAGACGGTGGAGGCTGTAGGCGCGACCGACCAGGACCGTAAGGCTCCTGGTCGGCCGCGCAGCGCACGCGCGGACGAGGCGATCATCGAGGCCGTGCTGGACCTGCTGGCCGAGGGTACGTCCGCGGAGGCGCTGTCGATCGAGGCGGTGGCGGCGCGCGCCGGAGTGGGCAAGGCGACCATCTACCGGCGCTGGTCGAACAAGGAATCGCTGATCGTCGACGCGGTGGCCAAGGTCAAGGGCGAGCCGCCGCCGCTGGCCGGCGAGTCCCTGCGCGACGACCTGCTGGCCCTGCTGCGCCCGGTCGACCACGGTGACAATGTCCGGGCGGGCCGGATCATCCCGTGCCTGCTCTCCGAGATCCGCCGCAGCCCGGAACTGCGCCGCTGCTGGCAGCGGATCACCGAGCCGCGGCGCGAGCTGATCCGCGGCGTGCTGCGCCGCGGTATCGCCGCCGACGAACTGCGCGCCGACCTCGACATCGAGATGACATTGGCCATGCTGATGGGCCCGCTCATCGCGCGCAACGCCATGCTCTGGGACCCAGGAATCGACACCAGCGAACTGGTGTCCCGGCTGGTCGACGCGGTCCTGGCCGGCGCCGCCCGCTGCTGACGAATGTGTACCGGCACCGCCCGCGGTACGGGCGGCGCCGGTGCCCCCCAACTACCGGTCGAACTCGCCGACCTTGGTCGCGTCGACGAATTCCGCCCATTCGCTCCGCGAGAAGACCAGCATTCCACCGTCGGGCCGCTTCGAGTCCCGTACCGCCACGACGCTGGGCAGAGTTGCCACCTCTACACAGTTTCCGCCGTTGCCTCCGCTGTACGAACTCTTGCGCCAACAGGTGTGGAACACGGCTGTGCCCATGTTCGAGCATCCCTTCGTTGTGCTCGCGGTCCGCCCCGATCGGACCGGACCGGTCTGACCCGGCCTTTTTCCGGCCGGGGTGGTGTGAACACGGGGCGCCGATCGGGTCAGTGCAGTTTCTTGGCCAGTTCGGCGATCAGCTCCACGGTCTGGGAAGGCGCGACCGCCGCGGCCACGAGATGGTTGAACGCCAGATCGTAGCGATCAACCTCCTCGGGCTTTTCCAGGTACAGCGCCCCGGTAAGGTAATCAACGAAGACGACCCGAGGATCGGCGCGCTCAGGAAAGCCGAGAATTACAAATGGCGTCAACATACCGGGGTGGGCGCCGAGGTCGTTGCGGATGACCTGAATGGTGACGTGCGGAAGTTGGCTGACCTCGACAAGGTGCAGGAGCTGGTCGCGCAGGACACCGGCGCCGCCGACGGTCCGCAGCAGGGCCGCCTCGCTCAGGATCGCCCAGTACTGCGGTGGGTTGTCGCCGGCGAGCACCTCCTGGCGGGCCCGCCGGATGCTGACCGCGTGCTCGATGTCGGTGCGCTGGCCCAGGTCGCCGGATTCGAACAGGGCGCGGGCGTACGCCTCGGTCTGCAGCAGGCCGGGCACCAGCTGGATCTCGTACGTGCGGATGCTGGCCGCGGCGGCCTCCAGCCCCACGTACGTCTCGAACCAGTCGGGCAGCGCGTCGTCGAACCGGTGCCACCAGCCGGTCTGTTTGGACTCCTTGACCAGGGCGAGCAGGGTGGCCGCCTGCTCCTCCGACGCGTGGTAGAGCCGGCAGAGTGCCTGCACGTCCACGGTGCGGGCGGGTACCCGGGCGGTTTCGATCCGGCTGATCTTCGAAGCGGAGCAGTCGAGGTGCTCACCGACCTGCTCGCAGGTCAACCCGGCGGTCTCGCGCAGGCGCCTCAGTTCGGCGCCGAGCCGTCGCCGCCGCACGGTGGGGCTGTGCCGTACGGACATGCTCACAGCGTCGCCGTGTGGCGAACCGGGCGCAACCATTCCCGCACCCGTGCCGCGCCAGCGTCTAGGCTCGACGGTGTGGGGTCGACGTCCGGGTGTGTGGGGGGAGCGGTGAAGGCATGAGCGTACGGCGGGTCATGGGTACCGAGGTCGAGTACGGGATCTCCGTACCAGGTCAGCCAGGCGCGAACCCGATGGTGACCTCGTCGCAGATCGTCAACGCGTACGGGGCGAGGCCGGAGCTGACCCGGGGTGGTCGGGCGCGCTGGGACTACGAGGAGGAGTCGCCGCTGCGGGACGCGCGCGGCTTCACCTACTCCGGGGCGCTGTACGACCCGTCGGAGGCGCTGGCCGACGAGGATCTGGGCCTGGCCAACGTGATCCTGACCAACGGGGCGCGGCTGTACGTGGACCACGCACACCCGGAGTACTCGACGCCCGAGGTGACCAACCCGCGGGACGCGGTGCTCTGGGACAAGGCGGGCGAGAAGGTGATGGCCGAGGCGGCCCGCCGGGCGGCGAGCGTACCGACGGTCGGCTCGATCCACCTGTACAAGAACAACACCGACAACAAGGGCGCCAGCTACGGCGCGCACGAGAACTACCTGATGCGCCGGCAGACCCCGTTCGCGGACATCGTGCAGTTCCTCACGCCGTTCTTCGTGACCCGGCAGATCGTCTGCGGCGCCGGCCGGGTCGGCATCGGCCAGGACGGCAGCACGCCCGGCTTCCAGATCGCCCAGCGGGCCGACTTCTTCGAGGTCGAGGTGGGGCTGGAGACCACGCTGAAGCGCCCGATCATCAACACCCGGGACGAGCCGCACGCCGACGCGGACAAGTACCGGCGGCTGCACGTCATCATCGGCGACGCGAACCTGTCGGAGATCTCCACGTACCTGAAGCTCGGCACCACCGCGCTGATCCTGGAGATGATCGAGGAGAAGGCGCTCACCGCGGATCTGGGCATCGCCGATCCGGTGACCGAGCTGAAGAACATCAGCCACGACCCGACGCTGACCCACCGGGTGAAGCTGCGCGACGGGCGCCGGCTCACCGCGCTGGACGTGCAGTGGGCGTTCTACGAGCGGGTACGGTCCTTTGTGGACGATCGGGGCGGGGACGAGCAGACCGAGGACGTGCTCTCCCGGTGGGAGTCGGTACTCGACCGGCTGGGCCGGGACCCGATGGAGTGCGCCAACGAGCTGGACTGGGTGGCCAAGCTGCGCCTGCTGGACGGGTACCGGGACCGGGAGAGCCTGGGCTGGGCCTCGCCCAAGCTGCAGCTGGTCGACCTGCAGTACGCCGACGTGCGCCCGGAGAAGGGCCTGTACCACCGCCTGGTGGCGCGCGGCGCGATGAAGACCCTGTTCACGCAGGAGGAGGTCCGCCGGGCGATGGTCGAGCCGCCGGAGGACACCCGGGCCTACTTCCGCGGCCGCTGCCTGGCCCAGTACGCGCCCGAGGTGGTCGCCGCCAGCTGGGACTCGGTGATCTTCGACGTGGGGCGCGAGTCGCTGGTGCGGGTACCCATGATGGAGCCGCTGCGGGGGACGAAGACGCACGTCGGAGCCCTGTTCGACCGGTGCCCGAGCGCCAAGGACCTGCTGGAGGCGATCACCTCCGGCTGAGATCCCGGTTACGCCCCGCGCGAAGCCCGCGGCGTAGGAGCCGCTGATCGGCACCCCGGCGAGGTAGGTTCATCTCACGCAGGGAGGAAAGCCGCCGCGCACCGCGCGGCCGGGACGAGGAGGGGTGCCATGGCAACCCGGGACACTGGCGGGCAGTCGCAGTCCGGCCGCAGCCGCCGCGACGAGGACATCGAGGATGCCGCCCCGGAGGCGAACCCCGAGGTCGCCGAGCGGCATGAGAAGATCAGCGAGGACGTCGACGACCTGCTCGACGAGATCGACTCGGTACTCGAGGAGAACGCCGAGGAGTTCGTCCGCGGGTACGTGCAGAAGGGCGGGCAGTAGCCCCGGCCTCCGCCCCGCCGCGGCCGGCCATCGCCGGCCGCGGGCGTGTCGCGGGTACCGCGTGTGTGCTGTTTGGGTTTGAGTGGGTGAGAGAGGAAGCTCGTGTCGGCGGGTTTTGATCGATCGGGGCGGTTGCCGGCGGCGTTCATGACGCCGGGTGTGTCGTCGTTCAGCGAGTTCCTCAGCGCCGCCGCGCCGGAGCTGCTGCCCGGGCGCCGGCCGCTGCCGCCGGGCGGCAGTGCCGACCTGGTGCCGCACGCCACCACGATCGTGGCCCTGGTCTCGGACCAGGGCGTCGTGATGGCCGGCGACCGGCGGGCCACCATGGGCAACCTGATCGCCAACCGGGAGATCGAGAAGGTCTTCCCCGCCGACGAGTACTCGCTGGTCGGCATGGCCGGCACCGCGGGTGTGGGCCTCGAGCTGATCCGCCTGTTCCAGGTGGAGCTGCGGCACTACGAGAAGATCGAGGGCGTCATGCTCTCCATCGACGGCAAGGCCAACCGGCTCGCCACGCTGATCCGCAACAACCTGGGCGCCGCCATGCAGGGGCTGGCCGTGGTGCCGCTGTTCGCCGGGTTCGACCTGGAGGCGCCGGACCCCGCGAAGGCCGGGCGCATCTTCAGCTTCGACGTGGCCGGCGGCCTGTACGAGGAGATCAACTTCGACAGCATCGGCTCGGGCTCGCTGTTCGCCAAGGCCGCCTTGAAGAAGCGGTACCGCGCCGGGTTGTCCGCTGCCGAGGCGGTCGAGCTCGCGGTCGAGGCGCTGTACGACGCGGCCGACGACGACACCGCGACCGGCGGCCCCGACCTGATCCGCAAGATCTACCCGGTGATCATGACCGCGACCGCCGACGGTACCCGCAAGCTGGCCGAGGACGAGGCGGCGGTGGTGGCGGAGGCTGTGGTCCGCCGCCGGATGGACAACCCGGGCGGCTGACCCGCGCCGTACCCCTGCCCGCCCTGCCCCCGCTCACAACGCAAGGAGACCGCCCGCCGTGGCCATGCAGTTCTACGCCTCGCCCGAGCAGATCATGCGGGACCGCTCGGAGTACGCCCGCAAGGGCATCGCCCGCGGCCGCAGCGTCGTGGTGCTGACGTACCAGGGCGGTGTGCTGTTCGTCGCGGAGAACCTGTCCAACGCGCTGCACAAGGTCAGCGAGATCTACGACCGCATCGGCTTCGCCGCGGTCGGCCGGTACCACGAGTTCGAGGCGGTCCGGGTGGCCGGCATCCGCCTCGCCGACCTGCGTGGCTACTCGTACAACCGGCGGGACGTGACCGGCTGGGCGCTGGCCAGCGCGTTCTCCCAGAACCTCGGTGCCATCTTCATGGACCAGACCAAGCCGTTCGAGGTGGAGGTCTGCGTGGCCGAGGTGGGCGCCTCGCCGGAACGGGACGAGCTGTACCGGATCACCTATGACGGCTCGGTACAGGACGAACCGGGCGTGGTGGCCATGGGTGGCCAGGCGGAGACGATCTCGGGCGCGCTGCGCCAGCGGCACCGGGCCGACATGAGCATGGAGGAGGCGCTGCGCCTGGCGGTGGAGTCGCTGGCCAGCGTGGGCGGCGAGGGCGGCAACCCGCGGACGATGACCGCCTCCCAGCTGGAGGTGGCGGTGTTGGACCGGCACCGGCCGGGGCGCGCGTTCCGCCGGATCACCGGCGCCGCCTTGGAGGCGCTGCTCGCCCCGCCGGCGGCCGCCGAGATCGAGGCGCCGCCGCCCGCCATCGAGGCCGGCCCCGCCGAACCCGCCGACGAGGCACCCGAGAGCACCGAGGAGCAGTCCGACTAGCCGATCCTCGCGGGAGCGGCGCTCAAAGGAACCGGCGGCCGACCGCCCAGTACGCGACCGCGATCGCGTTGAACACGCCCAGGCCGGGCGGGGCCTCCAGGTTGGACGGGGTGAACCGGGCGGTGAGCAGGTGGGCCAGCGCCCGGTCCGGTACCCGCCGCTCGCTCTGGAGCAGGGCCCGGCGCGCGGCCAGCCAGGACCGGTTCCGCCAGATCCAGCCCCAGCCGCGTACCTTGGCGCCGGCCCAGCCGCCGGCCAGCGCCGCGGCCAGCATGGCGGCCTCGGTGAGCAGCAGCATCGGCGCCAGTACCAGCAGCGTGCGGGTCTGGTACGCGGTGAGCACCAGCAGCAGCCGGTTGCGCTCGACCAGGTACGACTTGAGCTGGTTGCGGGAGAACTCGTAGTGGTGCGTGACCAGCGCCTCGGGCACGTACTCGACGCTGCGGCCGCGCTGCCACAGCCGCAGGCTCAGCTCGCTGTCCTCGCAGTACGCGAAGTACTCCACGGCGAAGCCGTCCAGCTCCCGCCACAGCTCCCGCCGGATCACGAAGCAGCAGCCGCTGCCGCAGGCCACCGGGCGGCGCTGGGCGTACCGGGTGGCCGGCTCGCCGCAGCCGCCGGCCCAGGACAGGCCCACGTAGTGCAGCGGGTTCCCCGCGGTGTTGATCAGGGACGGGTCGCTGGCCAGCCGGATCGAGCCCATGGCCAGCCCGACGCCGGGTTCGGTGGCGACGCCGGCCAGCCGGGCCAGCGCGTCCGGTGCGACGATCGCGTCGGAGTTGACGAACGCCAGGTACTCCCCGCCCGGTTCGGCGGCGCCCAGCCGGCAGCCGCCGGCGTACCCGGTGTTGCTGTCCGGGCGCAGCACCCGTACCCCGGCCAGGCCCTTGACCCGGTCCACCGCGTCGGTGGTGCAGCCGTTGTCCACGACCACCACGTCCACCTCGGCGCCGGTGGAGGCGAGCGCCGCGCGTACCACCTCGTCCAGGTACGGCTCGGGCCCGTACGCGAGCAGCACCGCGGTCACCGTCGCCATCAGTCGACACCCCCGAGCAGGACCGCGGGTGCCGGCGTGACGTCACCGGGCGGCACTGTACCCGGGTGCCGGGCCCGGCGGACCAGGGCGGCCGCGAGCAGACCGGCCACGACCAGCGAGCCGACCGCGTACGCCCCCTCGACCCGCAGCTTGACGTCGCCGGGCAGCACGGTGACCAGCACCAGTACCGCGCTGCCACCCAGCCAGGCGGCGGCCTGGTCGCGGTGGAAGCCGAGCGCGAGCACGCCCTGGCCGAGCACCTGGGCCAGCAGGTACGCGCCGGTACCCGCGGCGAGCAGCGCGAAGTCCAGGTCCCCGAGTACGGGCGCGGCGGCGAACAGCGTCCGGACCAGCCACGCCCCGAGGAAGACCGCCGGCACGCCGACCGCCGCGGACAGCGCGACGACCAGGCCGCAGCCGCGCAGCACCAGCCGGCGGAAGCCGGCCCGGTCGCCGGAGGCGGCGAGCCCCGCCAGGCCGGGGAGCAGCGCCGCCTGGAGCGAGGCGAACGCGAACACCGGCACCCGCGCCAGCACCAGCGCGGACAGCAGCGCGCCGGCCAGCGCGGCGTCGCGCGGGGCGAGCAGCTTCACGTCCACCACCGCGACGTTGACCACCAGCTGGGCGAGCAGCATCGACACCACCAGCGGCCCGACGCCGCGGGCCAGTGCGGACCAGGCCAGGGCGGTACCGGCACGCAGGGCGGCGCGTACCGGCGCGGCGGTGGCGAGCACGGACAGCACCGGCGCGACGACCAGGATCAGGCCGTACGGCACGGCGGTGTGCACTCCGGCCAGGCCGAGCGCGGCGGCGAACACGATGCGCAGCCCGCCGTCGATGGCCAGCTGTACGCCGTACCCGCCGAACCGGCCGCTGCCGGCCAGCACGCCCCGGGTCGGGTGGGCCAGGGCCAGCCCGGCCAGGGCACCGGCGAGTACCGCCACCATGCCGCGGTCGCCGTCGAACAGCCGGTCGGCGATGGTGGGGGTACCGGCGGCGAGCGCGGCCCACAGCACCACCAGCAGCCCGAGCGCCACCGCGAAGCCGCGCCGGAACACCGGTCCGGCACCGTCCCCGCTGACCTGGCGCGCGGCTACCAGCCGGGTGATCTCCTGCTCCAGCGGGAAGAACAGCCCGGGGCCGATGGAGAAGACGATCGACCACAGTACCGACAGCGAGGAGTATGCCGACGCGGACAGCGCGTGGCCGGCGACGGCCAGGTGCACGTAGGAGGCGGCGCCGAGCACCACCAGCCCTGAGCCGACCGCGACCGTGCCCCGGGGAAGTAGCCGCAGCAGCCGGGCGATCACCGTCGGACCAGGGACAGCAGCAGGATGGCGAACGCGCGGACCAGGTACACGGTGGACTTGACCGGGGAGTGGCTCGGATTGCCCGCCTGCCGGGCCCGCATCGCGACCGGTACCTGGCGCACGGTGTACCCGGTGCGGATCGCGTGGACCAGCGTCTCCACCGTGTCGCCCAGGTACTCGACCGGGTAGAAGGTGGCGAACAGCTCGGTGACCGGGCGGCCGGTGGCGCGGAACCCGGAGGTGGTGTCGGTCAGCGGGTGCCGGTTCAGCCGGGAGATCACCGTGGACAGCATGACCATGGCCCAGCGGCGCGGCCCGCGTACCTGGTAGTCGCCCTCGCCCGCGAACCGCGCGCCGATCACCAGGTCGGCGTCGTCCAGCGCGTCGACCAGCTTCGGCACGTACCGGGGGTCGTGCTGCCCGTCGGCGTCCAGCTGGATCACCGCGTCGTACCCGTGGTCCAGGCCGTACCGGTACCCGAGCCGCATCGCCCCGCCCACGCCCAGGTTGTACGGCAGCCGCGCGACGGTGGCGCCGGCAGCGCGGGCCACCGCGGAGGTGTGGTCGGTGGAGCCGTCGTCGACCACGAGCACGCCCACCCCGGGCAGCTCCCCGCGCAGCTCGCGGACGACCGAGCCGATACTGGCCTCCTCGTTCCACGCGGGGATCACCACGAGGACGCGCTTACCGTTGATCATCAGCCGCCTTCTCCCGGAGCGTGGTCCGCAGTAGGGCGAGGTCCTCGGCCAACGACCTGGTCTCCTCCTCCAGCCGGCTCACCTCCCAGCTGAGGTGGATGCAGATCAGCAGCAGCACGGTGACGCCGAGGAACAGCACCAGGCTGACGCCCGAGGCCACGCCCAGGGCACCGCTGAGCTTGTCGAGTACCCGCGGGAAGAACCCGAGCGGCACCACGACCAGGCCGACGGCCAGCCAGAGCATCGCGTACTTCTCGCGCAGCTGGCGGCGGCGGACCAGCTCGAAGATGATCGCCAGCAGGATCAGGCCGGTGATCGCGGTCAATATGGTGAGTTTCACGGCTTTCCTCCGGAAACCATTCAGGCGCGACTGCGGCCCGGGAGCGCGGCGGCCAGCTGGGGCAGCGCAGATGCCAGCATGCCACGCCAGTCCGGCAGCGGGGGAATCCCGGCCGCGGTCCAGCGGGCGTGACCCAGCACGCTGTACGCGGGGCGGGGTGCCGGGCGCGGGAACCGGTCCGAGGTGGTCGGCCGGACCCGCCCGGGATCGAGGCCGGCCTCTTCGAACACCGCCCGGGCCAGCCCGTACCAGGTGGTGGCGCCGGCCGAGGTGGCGTGGTAGATCCCGGCCGGTGCCCGGCCCAGGTGCGCCGCCCGGCCCAGCGCGACCAACTGCCCGGCCAGCGCGTACGACCAGGTGGGCTGGCCCTGCTGGTCGTCGACCACGTCCACGGTGTCCCGCTCCGCGGCCAGCCGGAGCATGGTGCTGACGAAGTTGCGCCCGTGCGCGCCGTACAGCCACGCGGTGCGGACCACGTACCCCGTGCCGGGCAGCGCGCCCAGCACCGCCTGCTCGCCGCGCAGCTTGCCCCGCCCGTACGCGTTGACCGGCGCGGTGGCCGCGTCCTCCGGGTACGGGCTGGTGCCGTCGCCGGGCAGCACGTAGTCGGTGGAGACCTGCACCAGCCGGGTACCGGCGTCCGCGCAGGCCCGGGCGAGCGTGTCCACCGCGTACCCGTTGACCGCGGTCGCCGCCTCCTCCTGGGCCTCCGCCCCGTCCACGTCGGTCCACGCGGCCGCGTTGATCACCACGTCGTGCCCGGGTACCGCGGCCCGTACCGCCGCCGCGTCGGTGATGTCCAGCGCCTGCCGCCGCAGCGCGGTGACCTGGTGCTCACCTGCCTCGGCGAGCACCTCGACCAGGTCCGCGCCGAGCATCCCGGCGGCGCCGGTCACCAGCCAACGCATCAGGCGCCGAGTTCCGCACGCGCCCGCAGCGGCTCCCACCAGGACCGGTTCTCCCGGTACCAGCGCACCGTGGCGGCCAGCCCGTCCGCCAGGCTCACCTGCGGCTGGTACCCCAGCTCCTCGGAGATCTTCGCGATGGACAGCGAGTACCGCCGGTCGTGGCCCTTGCGGTCTGTCACACACTCGACACTGCTCCAGTCGGCGCCGCACGCCGCGAGCAGCCGTTCGGTCAGCTCCCGGTTGGTCAGTTCGGTACCGCCGCCGATGTGGTAGATCTCCCCGGCCCGCCCCTTGTCCAGGGCCAGCTGGATACCCAGGCAGTGGTCGTCGACGTGCAGCCAGTCCCGGATGTTGCCGCCATCGCCGTACAGCGGCACCTTCCGCCCGTCCAGCAGGTTGGTGACGAACAGCGGGATGACCTTCTCCGGGAACTGGTGCGGCCCGTAGTTGTTGGAGCAGCGGGTGACCACCACGTCCAGCCCGTGCGTCCGGTACGCGGCCAGCGCCATCAGGTCCGAGCCGGCCTTGGACGCGGAGTACGGCGAGTTGGGGTTCAGCGGCCAGTCCTCGGTCCAGGAGCCCTCGGCGATCGACCCGTACACCTCGTCGGTGGAGACGTGCACGAACCGGTCCACCCGGGCCGCGCGGGCCGCGTCCAGCAGGATCTGGGTACCCAGCACGTTGGTGGTGACGAACGGCGCGGCGCCCAGGATGGAGCGGTCCACGTGCGACTCGGCGGCGAAGTGCACCACCGCGTCGTGCCCGGGCATCAGGTCGCCGACCAGGGCGGCGTCCCCGATGTCGCCCTGCACGAAGCTGAGCTGCGGGTGGTCGCGGAACGCGCTCAGATTCTCCAGAGTGCCGGAATAGGTCAGCTTGTCCAGCACGGTGACCTGGGCGTCGGTCAGGCCGCCGTACCTGCCGGAGAGCACCGCGCGCACGTAGTTCGAACCGATGAACCCGGCGCCGCCGGTGACGAGGAGTCTCACGAGGCAGAAAGTCTAGTGCGGCCGCAGGCCGCTCTTCCCGTGAGGATCAGTTGGTGCACCGCTAAGCTCCCCGAGTGCGTGGAATCCTGCTCGCCGGTGGAACCGGCTCCCGGCTGTGGCCCATCACCCGGGCCGTGTCCAAGCAGCTCATGCCCGTGTACGACAAGCCCATGATCTACTACCCGCTGACCACCCTGGTGATGGCCGGTATCCGGGAGATCCTGGTGGTCACCACGCCCGACGACCAGGCGCAGTTCCAGCGGCTGCTCGGCGACGGCGGCCAGTGGGGCCTGACCGTGTCGTACGCGGCACAGCCGCGGCCCGAGGGCATCGCCCAGGCGTTCCTGATCGGTGCCGACTTCATCGGCGACCAGCCGGTCGCCCTGATCCTCGGCGACAACATCTTCCACGGCGTGGGCCTGGGCCGGCAGCTCACCGAGCACCGCGGCGTGGTGGGCGGGCGGATCTTCGCGTACCCGGTGGCCAACCCGCGCGACTACGGCGTGGTCGAGTTCGACGACGCGGGGCGGGTGCTGTCCATCGAGGAGAAGCCGGCCCAGCCGAAGTCCAGCTACGTGGTACCCGGGCTCTACTTCTACGACAGCTCGGTGGTGGAGATCGCCGGCAAGCTCACCCCGAGCGCGCGCGGCGAGCTGGAGATCACCGCGGTCAACGAGGAGTACCGGCTGCGCGGCCAGCTGCACGTCAGCGTGCTGGACCGGGGTACCGCCTGGCTGGACACCGGTACCTTCAACTCGCTCGTCCAGGCCGCCGAGTTCGTCCGGGTGATCGAGGAGCGGCAGGGTCTCAAGATCGGCTGCGTGGAGGAGGCGGCCTGGGGCGCCGGCTTCATCGACGACGCGCGCCTGGCCGAGCTGGCGGTACCGCTGATCAAGAGCGGATACGGCGAGTACCTGCGCGGGCTTCTCCCCGTACCCCGGTGAGCGTGCCGTACGCTCGCTGCGTGGTGGCCACATCCGACCAGGACAAGAACGCGCGTACCCGGGACGAGGCGTACGCCCGGCGGCTGCAGCGGCTGGAGGGGGCGCGCTGGAAGCGTGTGCTCTCCGCCCAGGCCCCGTACCGGTGGAACGTTCGCCGGCTCGGGCTGGGCTTCACCCTGGACGTGGGCTGCGGGATCGGGCGCAACCTGCGCCACCTGGACGGCAACGGGGTGGGCGTGGACCACAACCCCACCTCGATCCGGGTGGCCCGGGACGCGGGCCTGACCGCCTTCACCCCGGACGAGTTCCTCGACAGCGGGTACGCGACGCCGGGCCGGTTCGACTCGCTGCTGCTCGCGCACGTGCTGGAGCACCTGCCCGAGGCGGAGCTGCGCCCGCTGCTGTCGACCTACCTGCCGTACGTGCGCTCCGGCGGCAACGTCGTGTTCATCACCCCGCAGGAGCGCGGGTACGCCAGCGACGCCACCCACGTGCGCTTCGTCGGCTTCGCCGAGGCCACCGCGCTCGCCGCCGAACTGGACCTCCGCGTGGCGCGGGCGTACTCCTTCCCGCTGCCGCGCGCCGCCGGCCGCGTGTTCACCTACAACGAGTTCGTGGTGGTGAGTCGGACCCGATGAAGATCCGTCCGCTGGCGATCGAGGGCGCCTGGGAGGTCACCCCGGTGCAGCACGGGGACCCGCGCGGCCTGTTCCTGGAGTGGTACCGGTTCGACCAGTTGGCCGCCGAGGTGGGGCACCCGCTGCGGCTGGCACAGGCCAACATGTCGGTGAGTGCGCGCGGGGTGGTCCGCGGCATCCACTTCGCGGACGTACCCCCGGGGCAGGCCAAGTACGTCACCTGCGTGCGGGGCGCCGTGCTGGACGTGGTGGTCGACATCCGGCTCGGCTCGCCCACCTTCGGCCGCTGGGAGGGCGTCCAGCTGGACGAGGTGGACCGGCGCGCGGTGTACCTGGCCGAGGGGCTGGGGCACAGCTTCTGCGCGCTCACCGACGACGCCACCCTGGTGTACCTGTGCTCCACCGGCTACAACCCGGGCCGGGAGCACGCCGTACACCCGCTTGATCCGGCCCTGGCCATCGACTGGCCGGCGGCCGAGCCGGCGCTGTCCGCCCGGGACGCCGCGGCGCCCTCCCTGGCGGGTGCCGAAGCCGAGGGGCTTTTGCCGGATTACGAAACCTGCCGTGCTTACACCGAATCGCTACGCCACCAAGTGCCGAACTGACCCTCGCGACGGCTAGTGTCTTTGCATGGACCGGCGCATCTTCGGGCTTGAGACCGAGTACGGAGTCACCTGCACGTACCGCGGCCAACGGCGGCTGTCGCCGGACGAGGTCGCGCGGTACCTGTTCCGCCGGGTGGTGTCCTGGGGCCGCTCCAGCAATGTCTTCCTGCGCAACGGCGCGCGGCTGTACCTCGACGTGGGCTCCCACCCCGAGTACGCCACGCCCGAGTGCGACTCGGTCACCAACCTGGTCGCCCACGACCGGGCCGGTGAGCGCATCCTGGAGGGCCTGCTGGTCGACGCGGAGAAGCGGCTGCACGACGAGGGCATCGCCGGCGAGATCTACCTGTTCAAGAACAACACGGACTCGGCGGGCAACTCGTACGGCTGCCACGAGAACTACCTGGTCTCCCGGCACGGCGAGTTCGGCCGGCTGGCCGACGTGCTCATCCCGTTCCTGGTCACCCGGCAGCTGATCTGCGGCGCGGGCAAGGTGCTGCAGACCCCGCGCGGCGCGGTGTTCTGCCTGTCCCAGCGGGCCGAGCACATCTGGGAAGGCGTCTCCAGCGCCACCACGCGCAGCCGCCCCATCATCAACACCCGGGACGAGCCGCACGCCGACGCCGAGCGGTACCGGCGGCTGCACGTCATCGTGGGCGACTCCAACATGAACGAGGTGACCACGCTGCTCAAGGTGGGCAGCGCGGACATCGTGCTGCGCATGATCGAGGCGGGCGTGGTCATGCGCGACCTGACCCTGGAGAACCCGATCCGGGCGATCCGGGAGGTGTCGCACGACATCACCGGGCAGCGGCGGGTACGGCTGGCCAACGGCAAGGAGGCCAGCGCGCTGGAGATCCAGCAGGAGTACTTCGCGAAGGCGAGCGAGTTCGTGGACCGGCGGGGCGGCGACGCGACCGCGCAGCGGGTGGTGGAGCTGTGGGGCCGGGTGCTCGCCGCGATCGACTCGGGGGAGCTGTCCAAGGTCGAGCGGGAGATCGACTGGGTCACCAAGCTGCGCCTGATCGAGTCGTACCAGCGCCGCCACGACCTGCCGCTGGCCCACCCCCGGGTGGCCCAGATGGACCTCGCGTACCACGACCTGCGCCGCAACCGCGGCCTGTACGCGCTGCTGGAGAAGCGCGGCCAGGTCGACCGGGTGGCCACCGACGTGGAGATCTTCGAGGCCAAGGAGACGCCGCCGCAGACCACCCGGGCCCGGCTGCGCGGCGAGTTCATCAAGCACGCGCAGGAGAAGCGGCGCGACTTCACCGTCGACTGGGTGCACCTGAAGCTGAACGACCAGGCGCAGCGCACCGTGCTGTGCAAGGACCCGTTCCGCGCCTACGACGAGCGGGTCGACCGGCTGATCGCCTCGATGTGACGGCGGCAGATGGCTGAGGACCGCAAGCTGCCGCCCGAGCCCACCGCGGGCCCGCTCGGCTCGCTGAGCCCGAGCTACCGGCTGCACCGCCGGCAGCGGCGGATCATCGAGCAGGTGCGGCAGGCCCGCAGCGGCGACCACAAGGTGCCGACCTGGGCGCTGGCGCTGATCCTGGTGCTGCTGCTGGGCGGCTGGCTCACCTTCATCCTGCTCAGCTGAGCCGCGCGGGCAGCCGGGTGGCGGCGTGCCGCCCGGCCGCCGCCGCGGCCAGGAAGTACCAGTAGTCCGCGTCCAGGTCGCGGCCCATGGTGGACAGCTTCACCGGTACCGCGCGCAGCGCCGGGTCCAGCCCGGCCGGGTCCACCCGGACC
>DATEJJ010000935.1:0-2388 GCA_035278125.1 Rugosimonospora sp. | reverse complement strand
CAGGCCGCCGGCCGCGGCGAGCGCCCCCGCGCGTACCCGCAGCGGGCTCACGCCCAGACAGCTCACCATCGCGCGGTCGTCGGCCAGGGCGCGCACCAGCATGCCCGCCCGGGTACGCGTGACCGCGTGGTGCAGCCCGGCCGCGAGCGCCAGCCCGACCACCACGAACAGCAGCCGGTACCCGGGGTAATCGTGCCCCAGCAGGTGCACCGGTGAGTCCACTGTGGATGGTACGCGCACCGGCAGGTCGGTCGCGCCGAAGCCGGCCACCAGCAGGTCGCCCCCGATCAGCGCGAGGCCGAAGGTGAGCAGCGCCTGGGTGAGGAAGCCGCGGTGCACGACCGGGTGCACCGCGGCTGCCACCAGCCCGCCCGCCGCGGCGGCGACCAGCGTGCCGACCGCGAGCGCCGCGCACAGCATCAGCCAGCTCCCGTCGGAGATGGCCGCCGCCGTGTACGCGCCGAGCGCGTACAGCAGGCCGTGCGCGAGGTTCAGCGTCTGGCCGACGCCGAAGGCGAGCGCCATGCCGGCGGCCACGACGAACAGCAGCAGCCCGTAGGCCACCCCGTCGACCGCCGGCACGAGATATGCGTTCATCGAGGCTCAGGCACCCAGCGTCAGCAGGCTCTCGACCACGGTGTTGGACAGCGCGCGGCCGTCCGGCCGCACCTGGCGCAGGTACCACTTCTGCACCGGTGCGTGGGTGGTGCGGGAGAACTCCCAGGTACCCCGGGGACTGTCGATCTCACCGATGTTGCCGATCGCCGCGTTGATCGCGTCCGGCGTCGGGTCCGGCCCGGCCGCGGCGATCGCCCGGTCCAGCACCGCACCCGCGTCGAACGAGGCCATCGCGTACGTCGTCGGAGCGCCGTCGTGCCGCGCCCGCCACGCCGCCGTGAAGCTGCGGTTGGCCGCGTTGTCCAGGTCCGGCGAGTAGTTGAGCACCGAGTAGATGCCCCGCGCCGCCGGTCCCTGCGCGGCCAGTACCCCGCCCTCGGTGAGGAACCCGGCCGCGTACAGCGGCAGGTCCTTCACGTCGGACTGGGCGTACTGCTTGACGAAGTCCACCGCCGAGGTACCCGCGTAGAAGCAGTACACCGCCTTGGCGCCGGACGCCTTGATCTGCGCGAAGTACGGCGTGAAGTTGGTGGTGGTGGGGAACGGCGTGAAGGTGGCCTTGCCGTCCGGGTTCGCCAGGTGCCCGCCGACCTTCTTGAACGTGTCGGTGAAGCCCCGCAGTTCGTCGTAGCCGCCCTGGTAGTCCGGGCCGATCGCGAACACGTCGCCGGCGACGCTGTCGTGCACGTACTGCGCGATCGCGGCGCCGGGCTCGTCGGACAGGAAGGACGTGTGCCACTCCCGGGTCACGTCCTTCAGGTTGGGCCGGCCGTTCGAGCTGACCAGCGGGATCTTCGCCTGGTTGAGCAGCGGCATGAGGGCGGCGACGGTACCGCCGCCGACCACGCCGGTCATGGCCTGCACCTTGTTCTCTTTGATCATCTTGGTGGCGGCGGGGAGGGCGGTGGCCGGCCCGTCGCCCTCATCGCCGATGTAGAGCTGGACCGGATGGCCGCCGAGCTTCCCGCCGTGCGTGTCGAGGTACAGCTGGAAGCCGTCCCGCATGTCGCGGCCGACCGCCGCGTACGTGCCGGACAGCGCGGCGAGCAGCCCGATCCGGATGGTGCCCGGGTTCGAGGCTGACGTGGACCGGCCACACGACGTCACCGCCAGGGTCGCGGTACAGGCCAGCGCGATGAGCACGTAGCCGGCACGGCGCGGGTACGGGCGTGGGGCTTGGGGCATGATGGGGACTCCTCGCAGGGTTGAGGGCTCACGCGCCCCGGATGGCCGGGGTGAGCGCGTCGCCGATGCGGTTCGCCAGCTCCGTCATCTCGTAGGAGACCTGGCCGACGTCACAGGTGGGCGAGGCGAGTACCAGCAGCGACGCGCCGTCGCTGAAGGCCATGGAGAACATGAAGCCGCCGTCCATCTGAGTCACGTTGGAGATCACTGCGCCGGCGTCGAAGAAACGCGCCGCACCGCGCAGCAGGCTGACCAGGCCGCTGCCGGTGGCGGCGAGCTGGTCGGCGCGGTCGGGTCGCAGGCCATGGGTCGCGGCGAGCAGCAGCCCGTCGGTGGATATCGCGATCGCATGGCTGACGTCCGGGGTTCGCTCGGCAAAGCTGTCCAGCAGCCAGCCCAGCTCACGGCTGTCGGTCACGGGCACTCCCTGATCTGTCGGTACTGGTCTGTTCGGTCGGTCGGGTCACTCGCCCGGCGCGCTGGCCGCGCTGGGCCGCCGGTTGGCCACGCCGCGGGCGTACGCGGCCATGGCGGAGGCGACCCGGTCCGGGTCGCGCTTGTCGGCCCCGGTCTCCCGCTCGGCCG
>DATEJJ010000934.1:0-2810 GCA_035278125.1 Rugosimonospora sp. | reverse complement strand
CGCCCGCGGCCCCGCACACCGTGGGTGCGTGTGGTCGCCCGGCCGGCGCGGCGCCCGCGGTGCGGGTCACCGATGTCAACGTCGGGGTGCGGGTGACCGGGTACGGCCAGCAGGGAGACACCGAACCGTTGCCGATGGCGATCGCGGCGGCACCCTCCGGCAGCTCCTGGCTCGCGTGGCTGGGCACGGACCAACACGTGTACCTGGGCCGGCTCGACTGTGACGACCATCTGGTCGGCGGCCCCACCAGCTTCGCCGGGATCGACCTCGAAGACGTGCAGGCCGACAGCAACGGCGGCGTGCTGCTGCTCACCCGCCCGGGCAACTGCCACACCGGCCCGCTCTGCGGTGGTACGTCGAGCCCCTGCAACACCATGTGGATGGTGCGTTTCGACAACTCCGGCCACACCGTGTGGGAGCGCCAGGTCACGAACCTGAGCAGCGGCCTGGGCGGGTACGACGACGGTGCCCGGTTCGTGTGGTGGTACCAGCACCACGGGCGGCTCGCCTCGGACGGCAGCGACTACGCCGCCTACTTCGGCGTCGCCATCACCGTCCAGAATGGAGCCTGCGTGGACATCCACGAGGGGGACCGGATGCAGGTGGTCAGCGCCGGCGGCTCGCTGCTGTCCGGGCACGACAGCTTCGCGGTGGGGTGCAGCCACAGCTGGGACACGCACCTCGTGTGGGACCCGCGCGCCAGCCACTTCGCGATGGTGTGCGCGACCGACAACGCGTGCCGGATCGCGCAGCCGGACCCGTACCGGACGGTGGCCCCGGGTACCTGCGACGGCACCCTGTTCGGCGGGGACATCGTGCTGGCCCGTACGACCGGGTACTGGGTGGCGTGGAGCCAGGGTGGGCAGGCTCGGCTGGAACACTTCACCAGGGGTCCGTCCGACAACACCGTCAAAACGTCAGCCCGGACCAGCCACCCGCACCTGGTGAGCTACGCCAACGGCATGATGCTGCTGGCGTGGGGATCGGGCGCGGCGATGGCGGCGCAGGTGTACGACGCGGGCACCGGAAGGGCCGTGGGAAGCCAGTTCGCGATCAGCGTGAAGGACCACAGCTACCAGTCCGCCAAGGCGTACGCCGACGGCAGCGTCGCCTATCCGGCCGCCGGAGGCACCGGCACCTCCATCCGGATCGCGCGGGTGCTGCCAATCAGCTGACCTCCGGCACGGTACCCTTCGCCTCGCTGCATCGTGGACGAGGTGGAGGTACCGTGAAGCTCTGCACCTTCCGGCCCCGTACCGGCGGACCGGGGGACGGCTGGCCCGGCCTGGTCGAGGGGGACGAGGTGCGCCGGCTGCCGGGGCCCACGCTCATCGACCACCTCGCCGCCGGCGACCCGGCCCAGCCCAGCGGCCCCGGGTACCCGCTCGCCGAGGTGCGGCTGCTGGCGCCCGTCCCGCGGCCCCCGTCGGTCCGTGACTTCTTCGCCTTCGAGGCGCACGTGGCCACCACGCGCGGCCGGCGTGGCGCGCAGGTACCGGCCGAGTGGTACCAGATCCCGGTGTTCTACTTCACCAACCCCGCGGCCGTGGTCGGGCCGGACGAGGAGATCGCCTACCCGGACGGCACCGCGGAGCTGGACTACGAGCTGGAGGTCGCGGCCGTCATCGGCGCGGGCGGCGCCATCGCCGGGTTCACCATCATGAATGACTGGTCAGCCCGGGACCTGCAGCGCCAGGAGACGCGCGTGGGGCTGGGACCGGCCAAGGGCAAGGACTTCGCCACCAGCATCGGCCCGGTGCTGGTCACCGTGGACGAGTTCGACGGCTCCGGTGCCACGATGGTGGCCCGGGTCAACGGCGAGGAGCGCTCCCGCGGCGACCTGGCCGGGCTGTACCACCCGTGGCCCGCGCTGGTCGCGCAGGCGGCCCGCAACACGGTGCTGCGCCCCGGCGACGTGCTCGGCTCGGGCACCGTCGGCGGCGGCTGCATCCTGGAGCACGGCGACAACCGCTGGCTGCGCCCCGGCGACACGGTCGAGCTGGAGGTGGACGGCCTCGGCGTCCTCCGCAACCAGATCGGCCCGCCGCGGCCGCACTGAGCGGCGCGGCCCCGGGCATGACGACGGTCAGGGTGGCCGGGGCAGGAGCTGAGGTCGCGCCACGGTGGGCCGGCGCCGCGACCGACAACGCCCCTCGCCGGGCACCTGGACATCGAGCACGGGATTGTCGGGATCACCTGAGCCTGCCCTCGGGCGTCGTCGCTGCGCTCCTCGCCGTCGGTCAGGCGGGGCCGTGTGTGATGCTGGCGCCGTGATGGTGGTTTTCGAGGCCGAGCTGTGGATCTGGGACGCGCGGCGGGTCGACAGCTGGACCTTCGTGAGCCTGCCGGCCGACGCCTCCGCGGAGATCCGGGACCGGACCGGCGGGGTGCGCCGCGGCTTCGGCTCGCTGCGGGTGCGGGTCACCGTCGGCCGCAGCACCTGGACGACCTCGATCTTCCCGGGCAGCGGCGGCGGATACGTGCTGCCGGTCAAGCGCCAGGTGCGCAAGGCCGAGTCCCTGGACGCGGGCGACGTCGCGACCGTGACGGTCGAACTGATCGACGTGGGCTGACCGTGCGGACCCTCTTGCGGCTCCCGCTGGATCTGGCCGCCATCGCGAGGCCCTGGTTCTGGCCCGTATCGTTGCTGCCGTTCTACGTCGGCTTCCTGCTCGCCAGCCACCGGCTGTGGCCGGCCGCCGCGCAGCTACCGCGCCTGTTGGTGGCCGCCCTGGTGGTGGAGCCGCTGGTCTGGCTCGCCGTGCTCGCCATCAACGACGTGCACGACCTGCCGGGCGACCTGCTGAACC
>DATEJJ010000933.1:0-12326 GCA_035278125.1 Rugosimonospora sp. | reverse complement strand
TCTGCCGCCGCGTGCTTCACCGACCCCAGTCGCACGACCGCGGCGTAGGCGCGCAACTGAGTAGGCGTCAACCGTCTCGATCTCCTTAGCAGCAGCCACGACCCTGGGTATCTAACCATGTTAGATCCACCGCGGCGAGCGAAGCCGGAACGATCGGTTACCGTGCCTGCCGTACTGCCATCCGTGCTGGTCATGCGGCGCGGTGGCCGCCGCCACCGCGCCGGCGACGAGCCCGCCCAGCCCACCACGACAGTGACCAGCCCCTCACATCCGGGTGCGGCCGGGGTGGGTCGGGTCGGGGTCGGTGTCGTCCAGCAGCACGCCGCGTGTGACTCGCCCCCGTCGCGTCGGCGGTGCCGGAGTCAGGCCCGAGCGCGACATCGCCACGTCAGTCGAGCGTGGGCAGCTTGGAGGTGGGGCGCAGGACCCGGGACGGAGCTCCTGCTACCAGACCGCCACGCTCGACCGGCTCCCGGCCGCACTCGGCGGAAACTGGCAAAGTCCTGCTAATGGCCGGGTCCGCCGAGGAAGACGCTGTCCATGGCGTCGATGGTCTTGGCTCCGTCCAGGTCGGCCAGCGACAGGCCGGCGAAGGCCGCGGCCTCGTCGGAAGTCTGCCAGCGGAAGCGCGGAGTGTCGGTGGTTGCCGCCTCGATCACGACCGCGGCGGCGTCACGGGCGTGCTGCGCGGACGTGTAGAACCCATTGAATACCGCGAGGAACCCCTCGCCCAACGTGCGGTAGGGGCCGGGCTTGACGATGGCGCTGGTGTCAGAGTTGGCGAGAACATTCGTCCCGACCGCCCCCGGCTCGACGACGCTGACCACGACGCCGAAGCGTGCCGCCACGGGGGCGAGGGACTGCATCAGACCCTCGAGCGCGAACTTGCTGGCACAGTAGGCGTCGAGGAAGGGTTCGCCCACGACGCCGCCGACGCTGCTGACGTTGATGATCCGACCGGAGCCAGCCTTCCGCATCGACGGCAGGACATGCCGGGCGAGAGCGGCGGGCCCCAGGAAGGTCACGTCGAGCTGCTCCTGTAGGGCAGCGTCGTCGAGCTGCTCCAGCGTTCCGCCGATACCCCGTCCGGCGTTGTTGACCAGGATCCCGATGGGACCGAATTCGGCCTCGACCTCATCGAGGCAGCGACGGGCACCATCGCGGTCGGTCACGTCCAGCGTCCGTACCGCCACCTCGACACCCTGGGCGGCGGCCTCGGCCAGCAGGGCGGAGGAGCTGCCGCGGTTCCGCATCGTCGCGACCACGCGAATGCCCCTGCCCGCGAGGCCCACCGCGGTGTGCAGGCCGATCCCGCTGGACGTACCCGTCACTACTGCCACGGTCCGCTCCGGCATGTCAAACTCCTGTTCTCGTCGGGAAGGCCGCCCTGCTTGCGGGGACGGCCTCTGCAGCCGGCCGCCGCTCGCAGCACGACCTGCCGAACGGGGCACCGGAGTCCAGCTTGCGCCCGCGCCGCGGGATCACGATCGTCCTGCCTATCCTGGGTTTGCCAGGACCACCCTGGCCGCGGCCGGCTGCGCCGAGGGTATGCTCGTGCGGTGGCCGACGATCCCCGGGCGGCTCTCGCCGATTTCCTGCGAGTCCGTCGCGCGCGGATCGCGCCGCGGGACGTCGGCCTGGAACCCGGTCCCCGGCGCCGGGTGGCGGGACTGCGACGCGAGGAGCTGGCGCTGCTGGCCGGGGTGAGCCCGGACTACTACCAGCGCATGGAGCAAGGGCGCACCCTGCGACCGTCTGGCCAGGTACTCGATGCGGTCGCGCGCGCGTTGAAGCTCACTGACGAGGAGACGCGGCACCTGCACAACCTTGCCGCCGCCGCGCGCACGCCCGCGCAGCCCGCGCGCGAGTTCACCTGGGAGGCGGTGCCGGAAACCACGCTGCGCCTGTTGCGCACCATGACCGCGCCCGCGCTGGTCATCGGCCGGTTCCTTGATGTGCTGGCCTGGAGTCCGCTGGCGGGAACGCTGCTGGGCGAGGTCACCCGCCTGCCGCAAAACGAGCGGAACCTGCTGCGCCTGCTGCTGCGCCCGGAGGCCGATGAAGCCTGCCCGAACCGTGCCGAGACCGTCGCCGAGCTCACCGCGATGCTGCGTACCCAGGTCACCGCCTATCCGGAAGACCCCGGTGCCGTGAAGATGGTCGAGCAGCTGGCGGCGCAGAGCGCCGAGTTCGCCACGCTGTGGGCGCGCCACGATGTCGTGGAGCCCGCGCGTGGCCAGATGCACGCCATCCATCCGCTGGCCGGGGAGCTGGTGGTGGACTGGGACGCCTACCCGATACCCGGCGCGCCCGGCTCGATCCTCCTCGTGTGCACCGCCGAAGAGTCCAGCATCGACGCCATACGGCTCCAGCTGGTTGCCAGCTCTCCCCAGCATCGCGGGTTAGGTGAGCGTGCCCGTCAAGGAGATCGCGGGCACGGGTGATCGCGCAGCGGAACGGGTGAAGGGCCGTTGACGGAGCTGCTGGCCCCGGATCGGGCCCGAGCACGGGTGGGAGCCGGGCACTGCCACCACGACCACCTCACAGACGTCCGGGTCGGCCGGGCGTCTGGACAGGGACCAAACGTGTGGGGCCACTTGGTCTGAGTCCACTCGCATACGTCGTCACTGCAAGACCCCGGGCGTCCGCCGCTCCGACTGTCCGGCTGGCGAGCAGGTCCACCTGCTGTTCGTCGCCGGGGCTCGCCGCAGGTCCACCGTCGACATTCACGACAGCGTCATTCCGATCCTGCGCCGCAAGGCCGGGTGTCAGCCGCCGACCGGTGGGGCGCGATCGCCAGCCACGGCACCCGATCCACGTCTCCAGCCACGTCCACAACGCCATGGGCGTGTTGACCGACGAACGCCGCGACGAGGTCAGAGACGCCTGGTGGGGTAGGCGGGTCATGCACCAGGCTGTCCGGGCCGGCCGCGGCGGCGGTACCCAGCACGGCCGGGGTGAGTATCCGCCGCGGCGGGGACCCGTCCCTCACCCGGCATGGTTGTCGCCTGCCACGAGCATCGACGTGGCCAGCGACACACGGTGATGCCATGCCGGGCGTTGAACGTACGGCAGTCCGGGTACGTAGTGTCTGCCGGCTGACCATCCAGCGCTGTATGTTCTCGCCACCCGGCTCGGTCTACCTGTCGAGGGTTCAGGATTGGCCGGCCGCAACGGCGCCGGATCGTCACCACAACACGGGCGTGATTTCGCGGTCTCGTCCGTGGAGGAAAGATGCGTACGGCCCCAGTTGCTGCGGCAGCTGGGGCCGTACCACACCAGGGCTCCGGCGAGCAGTCGCTTGACCTCGAGGACGGTCAACGGAGTCATTCCTGGCTCCGCGGGTGGTGGCCGGTCCGGTGTTCGGTGTCGGTCCTCACCTCGTCCGGCTAGCCAGGGGCCCTCGCGAAGATCATTTTGAACGCTGCCCGGCCGGAGATCGTTGTGGCGTGGGTGCAACCCAACTCACCGTCCTCTGAGGCGCGTTCGGTGGCGGCCGAGCGCGCCTCGTCACTACAGGCCATGCTCCGCCGGCGGCTGGGAGTGGCGCGCCTGCCGGCGGGTCCGTCGGCGGGCGGGAACCCGTTCGGTGGTGCGCCGGTGGTCAGGGTCTCCTTTGCCGAGCCGCCGCCCGAGGCGCCGGTTGATGACCGTCCGCAGGGCCCGTCCGCAATCGCCCCGGACGGGCCGGCTGCCGGTGACCGTCCACGCGGTGCAGCGGCGCCATGGTTCCGGCTGGTGCGGCTTCGTCATGTCTACCGGGCCGGCCTGGTGCTGGTCGTCGTGCTGGCCACCTTCGTAGGCATCCGCTCGTTCGGGGCGCCGGCGACCGGTACCAGCGCGGGACCCGGCGGGCAGGATGCCGGTACCGGGCTGGCGGCGCCACCCGTGCCGGACGGGGTGGCAGCGCCGAGCCTCTACCTTCCGCCCACCGCCACGGTCAGCGCGCCCGCAGCCAGTACCCCGTCGGCAAGCGTTCGCGCGGCACGCCAACCTGCGCCGAAGACGCAGCCACCGCGGACACCGGCGGCCAGTTCGCCCGCGGCCAAGGTCCCCGGGCTGCTCGACGGCAGTGGTGTGTTGTACGGGCTGAACGGCCAGTGCCTGGACAACAACAGCAGCGTCACGGACAACGGGAACCCGATCCAGCTCTGGGAGTGCGATCAGACCTCGGCGCAGGTGTGGACAGTCGCAAGTGGACAGTTCATGGTGCAGGGCAAGTGTCTGACGGTGTCGGGTACGGCGGGGGTGCTGTGGGCCTGCGACGGCAGCGCCACGCAGCGCTGGCAGGCCGGTGCGGACGGTACGGTGCGCAACCCGATGACCGGCCGGTGCCTGACCGCACCTGACACTTTCACCAAGGTCACGGTGACGGCGTGTACCGGCGCCACCGGTCAGAAGTGGCACCGGTGACACGCTACCCGGCCTCGTCCAAGGCGGCGAGCGCCTCGGTCGTCTCCCGCAGGTACCCGTCGTGTTCGGCCGTCGCGAACAGGTCCAACGCCTTGGCCAGGTGGGCTCTGGCGTCCTGGGTACGGCCCAGCGCGTGTTCGGCCCAGGCCAGCCAGAGCAGTCCCTCCCCGTGCATGACGGGCTCGGTGTACTCCTCCAGCGCGGGCAGTGCCGCGGTACCGGTCTCCGCGGCCTCCGCCCACCGGCCCAGTACGCCCAGCGCGCGGGTGAGCAGGGTCAGGGCGCGCGCCGTGGTGGCCAGCCGCACCCCGGGTGCCACCGGGCGGGTACGGGCGGCTTCCAGCGTCGCCTGGTACACCTCGACCGCCTCGGCCGGACAGCCCCGGGCGGAAAGCGCCTGCCCGGTAGCGAGCAGCGCCATGCAGTACCCCGCATGGTCGCCGGCGGCGTCGAACAGCGGGGCGGCCCGGCTCAGTGCCGCGTCTGCACTGGCGATGGCGTTCAGCCGCCGGTACGCCTGGTCCGCATACATCATCGCCCAGCCCTGCTGTGCCACGTCGCCGATCTCACCGGCGAGGTCGTACGCCTCCTGCGCCAGCGCCGCGCTCTCCCGGTGCCGCCCGGCGCAGCGGTACAGCGCCCAGGCGAGGTAGTTCATGTGGGTGACCTCGACGGAGCGGTCCGGCACGTACCGCGCCGCCTCGCGGGACAGGAGGTACACGTCGGTCCAGTCGATCCAGTGCAGCGCCCGGTCGGAAAACCAGTGCATCGCCTCGGCCACGCTCACCACGCGCAGGTGCTGCCCTTCCTGCGCCGCGGTGCGCAGCGCGGCCAGCCAGTTGTCCAGCTCGGTGCGCAGCCACGCCTGTGCCTGGTCGGGGTTGTCCAGCGCCACCAGGCCCTGCCAGCCCTGCGGCAGCGCACCGTAACCGGGTTCGAACCAGCGGCCCGCTACCACGGCGGTGTCCAGCAGCCAGGACACCATCCGCGCCTGGCCCGCGAGCCGCTCGGTGTCGGGCTCCTCGGTGTTGAGGCGTCCCTCGGCGTACAGGCGGATCAGATCGTGGAAACGCAGCCGGTCCGGCGGGCTGGTCTGCAGCAGGCCCAGGTCGACCAGCTCGTCGAGCAGGTCCTCGGTGTCCGCGACGCTGGCATCGGCGACCACCGCCGCCAGATCCACCCCGAAGTCGCCGCCGGGAATCAGCGACAGCCGCCGGAACGCCTGCCGGGCCGCGTCGGACAGCTGCGCGTACGACAGCCCGAACGCCGCCTCCACGCCCAGGTCCCCGCTGGTCAGCGTGGCCAGCCGGCGATCGCCGTGGAACAGCCGGGAGGCGAGCTGCGCCATGGTCCACCCCGGCCGGCTGACCAGCCGGTTGCCGGCGATGCGCAGCGCCAGCGGCATGAACCCGCACAGCCGCGCGACCTCGGCCACCGGGTCCGCATCGGGTACGGCGTGCGCGCGTGGTCCGGAGATGGCGCGCAGCAGGTAGGCCGACTCGGCGGCGGACAGCGGGCCCAGCGGAAGGCGCAGCACGCCGTCCAGGCCGCTGAGGGTGCGCCGGCTGGTGATCAGCACCAGCCCGTCGCCGGTACCGGGCAGCAGGGGCCGGAGCTGGGCCTCGTTGGCCGCGTTGTCGAGGATCACCAGGCAGCGCCGGCCGTGCAGGGCGGCGCGCAGCTGGGTGGCTCGCTCGTCCGCGTCCTCAGCGATGTGCCGGGGACTGAAGCCCAGGGCGCGCAGCAGCCGGGTGAGCGCGTCGGCCGGCGGCAGCGGCTCCGCGTCCATGCCGCGCAGGTCGAGGAAGATCTGACCATCCGGGTACCGGTCGCGCAGTTGCTCGGCGGCCCAGATGGCGAGCGTGCTCTTGCCCAGGCCGGGCGGGCCGTGGATGAGCGCCACCGGCGTCGGCCCGCCGCGCTGGCTCGCGTGCTTGTCCAGCAGCTCCAGCTCGGGGCGGCGCCCGACGAAATCCGCGACCGAGCGGGGCATCCCGGCGCTGCCGTCGCCGCCGCGGGTACGCGCGGACCGCGCCGCGTCGAGCAGGGCCTCCTGGTCCGTGGCCGGCAGTTCGAGCGCGCCGACGATCGCGACCAGCGTGCGCTGCTGCGGCGCGCGGCTGTATCCGCGCTCCATGTCGCTGATCGCGCGGGCGCTCACCCCGGACGCCTCGGCCAGATGCTCCAGGGTCATGCCGGCCGCGCGCCGCTTCGACCGTAGCATCGACCCGAAGGTGGACGGGCCGACCTCAGCGTGTAGTCCCCGGGTCGCCGCTGTGTGCACCCCGCCGCCCTTCCCGATTCGCTGGCGCTCGCTGATGCCGCTACCTCCTTCTTCTATACCTCCTTGCGCTGGCATTCGCCCGTCGATGGTAGTTCGCGTGGATCGCACATGTAACGCCCGCGAGTGCGTGGGCGTGGTACCGGCGGTGAGCGTGGTCACATGCGCGGTGGCATGGTGGTGAACGCACGCCCTTGCCCGACCGTAGTGACGGGCGCGGTCTGCTGTCGGTGTGGACCACCGGGAGGGGTGTGGCATGGGCGTGCCTCCGGTCGCGATCGTCGGAATCGGCTGCCGGTTCCCCGGCGGTGTCGAGGATCCGGCCGGCTTCTGGGGTGCGCTCGTGTCCGGTACCGACATGATCGGCGACATCCCTCCCGACCGGTGGTGCGCGGACGAGTTCTCCGATGCCGATGCCGATGCCGGGACGCCGGGCCGGATGCCCGTACGCCAGGGCGGGTTCCTGCGCGCGCCGGTCGACGAGTTCGACGCCGCGTTCTTCGGCCTGACCCCGGGCGAGGCGGCCGCGCTCGACCCGCAGCAGCGGCTGCTGCTGGAGGTCACCTGGGAGGCGTTGGAGGATGCGGGGCTGCCGCCGCGCGCGACCGCCGGCGCCCGCGTCGGCGCGTACATCGGCGGGCTCGCCGTCGACGCCCCGGCGCTCCAGCTGCCCGGCGCCAACCGCGATCTGGGCAGCGCGGCGACCACGACCGGGATGAGCATGACCATGCTGTCCGCGCGGCTGGCGTACACCTTCGACTGGCGCGGGCCGTGCCTGACCCTGGACACTGCCGGCTCCTCCTCGCTGGTGGCGCTGCACCACGCGTGTGTCGCGCTGATCCACGGCGAGTGCGAGCTGGCCGTGGCCGGCGGCGTGAACGTGCTGGTCAACCCGGCCACCACCCTGCTCATGGCCAACGGCCACTACTTGTCCCCGGACGCCCGCTGCCGGCCCTTCGACCACCGCGCCGACGGATACGCCCGCGGCGAGGGCGCCGGCGTCGTCCTGCTCAAGCCGGTCGCCGCGGCGCTGCGCGACGGCGACCACATCCGTGCGCTGGTACGGGGTACCGCCGTCAACCAGAACGGCCGCACGCCGGGGCGGACCGCAGGCAGCGCCGAGGCGCAGCGCGAGGTCATCCGGCAGGCGTGCCGGTCCGGCAACGTGGATCCCGGTTCGCTCGGATACGTCGAGGCGCACGGTGCCGGCATGCCGGACGGGGACACCGTCGAAGCGGCCGCGGTCGGTGAGGTGCTGGCCGGGTCGGGCCGCACGCACTGGATCGGCTCGGTGACCTCGAACATCGGCCACACCGAGGCGGCCGCCGGCGTGGCCGGCGTCATCAAGGCGAGCCTGTGCCTCCAGCGGGGACTGATACCGCCGAACCTGCACTTCGAGCGGCCCAACCCCGACATCCCGTTCGACCGGCTGCGGCTGCGGGTACCCACGGAACTGGTGGCGTTTCCGGAGACGACGGGGCCGCGCCGGGCCGGAGTCAACTCGTTCGGGTTCGGCGGTACCAACGCGCACGCCGTGCTGGAGCAGGCGCCGGAGGTACCGGATGCACCACCGGCCGCCGACGATGGGCGTGCCTACCTGCTGCCGCTGTCCGCGCGCAGCCCGGGCGCGCTGCGGGCGCTCGCGGATGCGTACGCGGACATGCTGGAGAGTCCGGGCGCACCCGCGCTGGACCGGGTGTGTCGCGCGGCGGCGCGGCAGCGCGAGCACCATCCACTTCGGACATTCGTGGTCGCGAAGGGCACGAAGCGGGCCGCCGCGAAGCTGCGGGAGCTGGACCTCGTGAGCGTCCACCCCGCGGCGCCCGGCACCGTTGCGTTCGTCTACACCGGAATGGGGCCGCAATGGTGGGGGATGGGGCGGCAGCTGCTGCGCGACGAACCCTGCTTCGCGCGCGCGGTAGCCGCCTGCGACGAGGTGCTGGCCCGGTTCGGTCTGTGCCTCACCGACGAATTGTCGCGCAGCGCAGCCACCTCCCGGCTGGCCGGCACGCTGCACGCGCAGGTGGCCAACGTCGTGGTGCAGGTGGGCCTGACCGAAGTGTGGCGCAGCTGGGGGATCGAGCCGGCCGCCGCCGTCGGGCACAGCGTGGGCGAGTTGGCGGCCGCGTACGCGACGGGCGTGCTCCCGCTCGACGAGGTGCTGACGGTCAGCTACCACTGCGCGCGGCTGCAAGGGCAACTCGCCGGGCGCGGCGCCATGGCAGCGGTCGACCTGCCCGTGGAGTCTGCGCGGCGGTACCTCCTCGACGGGGTGGCGGTGGCGGCGGTGAACCGCACCACCGCGACCACGCTGGCCGGCGACCGCGACGCCGTGGACGCCGTGGTGCGGCGGCTGCGCGCGGACGGCGCCGCGGTACGGCCGCTGCGGGTCGAGGTGGCCTACCACAGCCACCACATGGACGAGATCCGGCAACCGCTGCACGCCGAGCTGGCCGGCATCCGCCCGCGCGCGGCGGATACACCGCTGTTCTCCACGGTGACGGGTGACCGGGTCGACGGCACCGGGATGGACGCCGGCTACTGGTGGCGCAACGTGCGGCAGCCGGTACAGTTCGCCGCCGCGCTGCACCGGCTGCTGGACCTCAAGCCCGCGATCGTGCTCCAGGTCGGGCCGCATCCGGTGCTGGCTCCGGCGATCCGCGAGGCGCTGGCCGAGCGGGGCAGCGACGCGGTGAGCCTGGCCTCGCTGCGCCGGGACCGGCCGCAGCGCCAGCAGCTGCTGGCGTCGCTCGGTGCCATGTACGCCGCCGGCGCCGAGCCGGACTGGGCCCGCGTGTACCCGGGTCCGCGCGAGCACCTGGCCCTGCCCCGGTACCCGTGGCAGCGGGAGCGGCACTCGACTGCGTCGGCCCCGTCCACAGTGGACCGGCCCGGTACCGGCGGCCTGCGCCTGGCCGGGCGACCGGTCGTGGCGGCCACGCCGACCCGGGACATCCGGCTGTCCGCGGCCGAGTTTCCGTACCTGGCCGCGCACCGGACCTTTCCCGGCGCCGGGTACCTGGAGGCGGCACTGGCGCTGTTCCCGGACGAGCAGCCGTGCTTCCTCGAAGACGTCGCCTTCCACCGCCCGCTGGTGCTGGCGGAGCACGCGGTCGCGACCCTGCGCGCGGGGTACGACCCGGTGCAGCGGCTCGTGACGCTGCACAGCCGCGGGCCGGGCGACAGTCCACCGTGGACACTGCATGCCCGGCTGCGCCACCCCGACCTCGCCAACCCGCGGCTGCCCCGGCCGCGCGTCGAGAGCCTGGCGGCGCTGACCCGGTGGCTGCCGGAGGTGAACTGCGACGGCCTGTCCGCGCAGCTCGACCGGCTGTGGGTCAACGAGCAGACCGCAGAGGTCTTCGCCGAGCTGCGCGTGGACACAGTGGACGGTCGGGGGTACCGGCTGCATCCGGCGCTGCTGGACGCCGCGCTACAGGCGATGATCGCCGGAGCGCAGCGGGTGCGCGGGCACGAAGCAGGCACGTACCGCCCCGAGGGGATCGCCGAGCTGCGCTACTTCCGGGCGCCGGGGCAGCAGCTGTGGCTGCACGGCCAGGGTCGGCGCGGCCCGGCGGCAGACCGGCTGGAGTGCGAGCTGACCCTGGTCACCGACGAGGGCGCCGTGGTCGCCGAGGTGATCGGGCTGCGGGCACAGCTGCTCACACCACCGGACCCGACGCCCGCCGTCACGCCGCAGGACCTGTACTACGCGCACGTCTGGCGGGCGGAGCCGGCGGTGGACGGCACCGGTGGCGCCGCGGGTGCCTGGGTCGTCGCCGGCACGGCGCGGTCCTGCGCGGATCTGGTGCTCGGACTCACCGACGGGGGCGGCAACGTGCACTTCGTCGCGTCGGCCGGGCGGGACTGGTGGCAGCACGTGGTGACCCGGCTGGCCGCGGAAGCGGTATGCCGGGGCATCGTGTACGTGCACCACCCCGTACCGGACGGGCCGGCGTGCGCGCCCGCGGCGGCGGCGCTGCGGTTGGTGCAGGCGCTGGGCGACGCGCCGGTACCGCTGTTCCTCATCACCGCCGGAGCGCAGAGCGTGACGGATGAGGATCCGACGACGGACCCGTCCGCGGCCTCGCTGTGGGGGTTGGCGCGGGTGGTCACCGCCGAGCGCCCGGGCCTGCGTTGCCGCCTGATCGACATCGAGCCGGACAGCCTGGGTACCGAGCAGACTGTGGCCGGGCTGGTCGCGGAGCTGACCGGGACCAGCCTGGAGGAGGTGGCGCTGCGCGGCGGTACCCGGTACGTGCGCCGGCTGGAGCGGGCCGGGCACCGGTCCGCGCTGCACCACGCGAGCACCCGTACCGATGCCACGCCGGTACGCCTGACCACAACCGGCCGGAGCCTGGACGGCCTGCACTTCGCCGCGACCACCCGCCGCGCGCCCGGCCCGACCGAGGTCGAGATCGAGGTCGCCTACGCGGGCCTCGGCTTCATTGATCTGGTGAAGGTGACCGGGCCGCTGCGCCCCGAGGCGATGGAGGGCAGCTACTCGCAGCAGGCGCTCGGGTTGGAGTGCTCCGGTCGGGTGGTCCGGGTGGGGCTCGACGTGACGGGTCTGCGCCCGGGTGACGAGGTGTTCGTGCACGGGCGCGACCTGTTCGGTTCGTACGTGACCGTGGACGCGCTGCGGGTCGTCCGCAAGCCCGCGGCGCTGTCGCTCGCCCAGGCCGCTTCGCTGCTGCCGGTGGTGACCGCATACACCGCGCTGGTACGGCTGGCGCGTGCCGGACGCCGCGAGCGGGTCCTGGTGCACTCGGCCGCCGGTGGGGTCGGCCTGGCCGCCGTCCGCGTCGCGACCTGGCTCGGCGCCACGGTGTACGCGACCGCGGGAACCGAGGAGCGCCGCCAGTTCCTGACCCACGAAGGAGTGATCGGCGTGTCCGACTCGCGCAGCACCTCCTTCGCCGACGACATTCTCCAGTGGACAGACGGTACCGGGGTCGACGTCGTGGTCAACTCACTGCCCGGTGAGATGCGCCACCGCAGCCTGGACCTGCTGGCGCCGTTCGGCCGGTTCGTCGAGCTGCGCCCGGCCGACGCCGCCGGCGACTGGCCGCTGCGGCTGGCCCCGTTCCGCCGGGCGCTGTCATTCCACGCGTTCGACTACGACCAGCTGATGCTGCGGGAGCCGCGACAGGTGCGCAGCCACATGACCGATGTGGTCGAGCTGTACGACAAGGCGGCGTTCGCCCCGCTGCCGGTGCTTGAGGCGCCGGCCGGGGCGGTGGAGCGGGCGTTCCGCACGATGACCAGCCGCGACTACATTGGCAAGATCGTGGTACGGATGGCCGGTGAGGCGGTGACGGTACCGGCGTCGTCCATTCAGGACACTCCGGTCGGGCCGGGCGCCACGTACGTGATCAGCGGCGGGCTGGGCGGGCCGGGCCTGGCCGTGGCCGGATGGATGGCCGAGCACCGCGCCAGCCACCTGGTGCTCCTCGACCGGCCTGGCGCGGCCACGCCCGAGGCGGAGCAGGCCGTGGCCGCGCTGCGCGAGCGGGATGTGCAGGTCCGGGTCGCGGCGGCCGACCTGACCGACGCCGCAGCGTTGGCGCAGGTCTTCACCCGGCTCCGCGCCGAGCTGCCACCCCTGCGCGGAATCGTCCACGCCGCCGCT
>DATEJJ010000932.1:0-2768 GCA_035278125.1 Rugosimonospora sp. | reverse complement strand
GCCTTCGGCGCGCAGATCCGCACCGCCGCGCCGGTGGCCCGCATCGACGTGCGCGGCGGCCGGGTGGCCGGGGTGACGCTGGCCGGCGGCGAGGAGCTGCGCGCCGGTACCGTCATCACCACCGCGCACCCGGCCATCTCGTTCCTGCGCCTGATCGAGCCGGGCGAGCTGCCGCCGGAGTTCGTGGCGGAGATCCGGCGCTGGCAGACCCGCAGCGGCACCGTGAAGATCAACCTCGCGGTGGACCGGCTGCCGGAGTTCGCCGCCAAGCCCGGCTTCGACCCGGCCGTGCACGGCGGCACCATCGTGCTGGCCGAGTCCGTGGACGACGTGGAGGCGGCGTTCCAGGACGCGGCCGCCGGGCGCCCGGCCGCGCTGCCGTTCGCCGACGTCTGCATCCCCAGCGTCTTCGACGACTCGCTGGCCCCGGCCGGGCAGCACATCGTCTCGATGTTCACGCAGTGGGTACCGCACACCTGGCGGGCCGAGCCGCACGACGCGGAGCTGGCCGCGTACGCCGACCGGATGGTGGCCCGGCTGGAGGCGGTGGCGCCCGGGTTCACCGGTTCGGTGCTGCACCGGCAGGTGATCGGCCCGCACCGGATGGAGCACGAGTACGGCCTGGTCGGCGGCAACATCTTCCACGGCGAACTCAACCCGGGCCAGCTGTTCCACGCCCGGCCGGCGGCCGGCTACGCCGACCTGCGCACCCCGATCCGCGGGCTGTACCAGGCCGGCTCGGCCACGCACGGCGGCGGCGGGGTGACCGGCATCCCCGGCCGCAACGTGGTCCGCCAGGTGCTCGCCGACCGCCGCCGGTCCCGCCGGTGACGCCGTGAACTCTCAGTCGAGAGCGTCGGGCTTGAGCCCCAGTTCCCGGGCGGTCTGCTCGCGCGCCCAGCCGGCGGCCTCGCGGCGGCCCACGAGTCCACGGTGGACGGTCACCTGCACGGACAGCCCGTCCATCAGCGCGGTGATGCGCCACGCCGCCGCCTGCGGGTCCGCGCAGTCGAACTCGCCGGCCGCCACGCCCTCCGCGATGAGCGCGGCGAGACCCTCCTTCCAGCGCAGGTCCAGCCGCTTGGACGCGCGCCGCAGGTCGGGTGAGCGCAGCGCCGCGGCCCAGCCGTCCACCCACAGCGTCCACGCGGTGGAGCCGCTGCCGGCCGGCTGGTACAGGCGCAGCACCGCCTTCAGCCGGGCCAGCGCCGGGCCCGGCCGGGCCAGCACCGCGGCCAGCCGGTCCAGGTCGCGCTGCGCGGCGTACTCGAACGCGGCGGCGAGCAGCTGGTCCTTGGTCTTGAAGTGGTAGAAGACCAGGGCCGGGCTGACCCGCAGGACCCGCGCCACGTCGGCGACCCGGGTGGCACCCACCCCCCGCTCGGTGATCTCCCCGACCGCGGCGGCGAGGATCTCCTCGCGCCGCACCTCCACACTCCGCCTCGCCCTGGGCACCGACCGACCCTACCTCGCGTACGCCAATGCCTGACTCGCGACTCAGGAGGAATCCCCGATGCAGACGCCAGCCTGGCCGGCGGCGCCGGTACCCGAGGCGGACCTCGCCGCCGCGCTTCGCCCGTTCGGTGAATCCACCATGCTGCCCGCGGCGGCGTACACCGCGGCCGAGGTGCTGGCGTGGGAGCGGCGGCACCTGTTCGCCGGTACCTGGACCTGCCTGGGCCGGGTCGAGGACGTGTTCGCCACCGGCGGTACCCAGCGGGCACTGCCGGTCGGCGACATCTCCGTGCTGCTGACGCGGGACGGGGAGCAGGTCCGCGCGTTCGCGAACACCTGCCGGCACCGGGGGCACGAACTGCTGCCCGACGGCGGTACCGCGGACCGGCGCGGCGTGGTGTGCCCGTACCACGCCTGGGTGTACGACCTGGACGGCGGGCTGCACGGCGCGCCCGGGTTCCGCGCGTCGCCCACCTTCCACCCGGCCGGCTACGGCCTGGTACCGCTGCCCGCCCGCGCCTGGCACGGTTGGGTGTTCGTCAACGCCACCGGCGACGCACCCCCGCTCGAAGAGCACGTCGGCGCGATGGCCGGGCTGGTCGCCCCGTACGCCCCCGAGCGGCTGCGGCTGGCCGCCCGCCACGTGTACCCGGTACGCGCCAACTGGAAGGTCGTCGTGGAGAACTACCACGAGTGCTACCACTGCCCGCTCATCCATCCCGAACTGTGCCAGGTGTCGCCGCCGAACAGCGGCGAGAACTTCGACCTGCCCGGTGCCTGGGTCGGCGGCTCGATGCTGCTGCGGGACGGCGCGCAGACGATGTCGCTTTCCGGCGCGTCGGGTGGCGTGTTTCTGTCCGGTGTGGACACCCGGCGGGTGTTGTATCTCGGCCTGCTGCCCAACCTGCTGGTGTCGCTGCACCCGGACTACGTGATGACCCACCACCTCGACCCGCTCGCCCCGGACCGTACCAGCGTCACCTGCTCCTGGTACCTGCCCGGCGAGGTGGCCGACGCCGGCTACGCGGTGGACTTCTGGGACCTGACCAACCGGCAGGACATGGCCGCGTGCGAGTCGGTGCAGCGCGGCCTGTCCTCGCCGCACTTCCGCCCCGGACCGTTCGCGCCCAACGAGGACGCGGTACACCGGTGGGTCACGCTCGTCGGCCGGGCGTACCGGGGCGTACCCCCATGGCGCCAATGACCACGGTCGCCGCGTCCTCACCGGAGCTGGCCACCCGCGGCGTCAGTCCACTGTGGACGACGACGGCGGCGGCCGCGGCGGCCTGGGCCGAGCCCGTCTCGAACAGCAC
>DATEJJ010000931.1:0-11296 GCA_035278125.1 Rugosimonospora sp. | reverse complement strand
GGCCAGAACGCCAACCAGGGCAGCTCGCGCCACAAGCACCAGCAAGCTCAGGCCCAGCAGCAAGCTCAGGCCCAGCAACAGCAGCAGGCTCAGGCGCAGCAGCAGGCGCAAGCGCAGCAGCAGGCTCAGGCACCGGCGGCGCAGACCCCGGCTGCGGCGGCCCAGACGCCCGCGGCTCAGGCCGCCGCTGCGGCCCAGGCGCAGGCCGTGCAGGCCGCTGCCGCGAACCCGCCGGTCGACCTGGCCAACGGCAGTGACAACCGGCTGCTGGACGTGTTCGTACTGCCGACCCTCGGCTGCGCTCCGTTCATGAAGCCCAACCAGTCCATGGACAACACGATGTCCGGGTCGCTGCCGCTCAACGAGCTGCAGGCCGCCGCGGGCCAGGCCGCGCCGATCGCGCTGGTACCGATGAACGACCCGATGACCATGGTGAACGCCAACATGAGCGCCACCAAGACGAACATGTACCGGGTGGGCGTGGACCAGGCGCCGATCGCCGCCAACGGTGACAACGGCAACGGCACCACGTACTGCCAGAACGTCTTCGTCAACCCGAACGGGATCCAGCGGGTCTTCAAGGACATGGCGATCTTCGCCAACGGCACGTCCCCGGACGCGGCCATGGCGTCCAACCTGTTCACCTTCCTCGCGATGCGCGGCAACGGGACGTTCACCGGTCTCAACTGCGGCAACCTGCTCAACATGGCGAACCCGATCCAGCTCACCACGACCAACGGTGTGGTCACGGCGGCGACCTTCACGCCGGCCGCGGCGGCGGCGGCCAACAACGCCAACAACGCGAACACCAACGGCGCGGCGGCGACTCCGAGCGCGGCGGCAGCGGCCGCGGCACCCAGCGCCAGCGCCGCGGCGGCCGCAGCCAACAACGCCAACGCGAACAACAACAACGCCAACAACGCAGCCAACGCCAACGGAGCGGCGAACAACGGCGCCGCGAACAACAACGGCGCCGCCAACAATGGAGGTGTCACCTGGCTCCCGGCGGCACCGCAAGGCGGCGGGTGGGTGCCGGGGAAGTAGCGCCTCTACGCCCTGAGCGCTACTGAGCCGGTCTCACAGATCCGACGATCGCAGATCGGTGGGGGGCCCATCCGGCAGTGAGTGGACGAGCGCGCGCCCGTCCACTCATCTGCGTCTGCGGTCAGGTTGCGCGGGGCGCTCAGCCCCGGGTCAGCACCTCGGCGAGCACCGTGGGCAGCCCGTACCAGTCGCAGGAGACCACGCTCGCGTGGTCGGCGGCCAGTTGCGCCACCCGGGCCTGCGCGTCCGCCACCGAGGGGCTGGTGTCGGAGAGCGCCGGCGACACGTTCTGCGCGTCGGTCATCACGAGGATGTAGTGGTTCGTGTCGTACCAGGATGTGTCCACACTGGACACGTAGGTGGCCGCGTCGCCGTCGAAGAAGACGAACCACGGCCGGATGGTGCTGTCCGGGTACTGGGTGCGCGGGTCGCCGGTGGTCGCACCGAGTACCGCCGGGAACGCCATCGCGTTGCCGAGCGTACCGGCGGCCTTCAGGTCGCGCAGGTAGCTGGCGTACTCCACGTCGGTGTGCAGCGTGTCCGTCGGGTTGGACAGCTCGACCGTACCCGGAATGAGGTAAATGATCATCTTGCCGGCCAGGGCCGAGCGCGTGGGCCAGGCGTCGGCGGTGGCCGCGGCGTCCGGTGTCGCGTAGGAGCTGCCGAGCAGGTCGGCCGGGCGGAACACGGCCCCGCCGGTGTTCCCGGAGACGTACGAGTCGAACTCGTCGGGGCCCATGCCGGCGCTGTTGTCGAAACCGGCCTTCATCTCGATCTTGACATAGACCGGGCCGGCGCTCGGGTGGGCCGCGAGCCACCAGCGGATGTCGGCCAGGCAGGAGCCGAGGTTCTGGTTGCGGTCGCCGGTGTAGATGTCGGCGGCGCCGGAGGCGGCCACGCAGTTGTTGTCGTTGCCCAGCGGGTTGCTGTGGCTGACTCGCCAGTGGTTGGTGAGGATGTCGTCCCACACGTCCAGTTCGATCATGGACGCGCCGGCGTCCAGGGCCTGGGCGAGGTAGGTGTAGTCGCTCTTGTTGTAGGTGTTGTGGATGCCGACGGTCGAGGCGTGTGACAGGCCGAGGGTGCCGGTGGACGCGGCGCCGGCGGGGACGGTCCACCCGGCGACGGCCACGGTGGCCAGGGCGGTCAGGGCGGTCAGGGCGGTCAGGGCGAGTACGCGGGGGCGGTTGAACATGGGCGCAACTTATCGACTCCACCCAATATGTGAATGTCTTTCTGATAAAACCTGGGTCACGCTCGGGTAACGGGCCAGGGAGTCTGGTGCGGCTGGACAGGGCGGCGCAGACTCGGAGTCATGGGTATGCCACGCCAGCGTCCGTCCCGCAAGGTCAAGACGTGCCCGGTGGACTGGTGTGCCGGCGGCCACCGCTGCACCGCCCCCTATGGTGAGCACCGCTCGGATCCGCAGACCGTGCGCACGCCGTACGGCAGCATCGTGATCACGCGGATCCGCCAGGCCGACCAGACCGACTACGTGGAGATGCGCGCGGTGGCGCGGCTGCCCGTCGACCAGGGCGTCGCGCAGGACATGACCCGGGCCCTGGCCACCGCCGTGGACGTCACCATCCGCGACGTGCTGAAGGGCAACTTCGATCGGGTACGCGAGGCGTACAAGCGTCTCACCAGCCGGCCGGCCACCGGCTGAGCCGCCGCTCAGTACCCATCAGCATGGCAGCTGTCCGCGCAGCTCAACAAGCTTATTGATGTATCTGATTTTGACCGGAAGGCGCCCGCGACAGCCGCTACGGTAGGGGCATTGGGTAGGCACGTCGCGGGGGTGCCAAGTTGTCCGTAACAGTCCACTGTGAACGGTCTGTGTCGTGTATGTGGTGATGGTGGCGCCGGAGTGCGCGCCTGTCGCGCAGGCCGGCGGACTCGGTGAGGTGGTGTATGGCCTCAGCCGGGAGCTGGAGATCCGGGGAAACACGGTCGAGATAATCCTGCCGAGATACCGGTGCATGCGGGAGGACCAGGTCTACGGCATGTGCGTGGCGTACCAGGACCTGTGGGTCCCGTGGTACAGCGGCAGTGTGCACTGCACCGTCTGGTTCGGCTACGTGCACGGGCGGAAGGTGTACTTCATCGAGCCGCATTCGGCGGACGGCTTCTTCGAGCGCGGCAGCTACTACGGGGACAATGACGATCCGTTGCGCTTCGCGTTCTTCTGCAAGGCGGCGATGGAGTTCATGCTCCAGTCCGGGAAGCGGCCGGACGTGCTGCACTGCCACGACTGGCAGACGGCGCTGGTGCCGGTGCTGCTGTACGAGATGTACCAGGCGGCGGGTATGCACACGCCGCGGGCCTGCCTGACCGTGCACAACTTCCGGCACCAGGGGATCTGTGGCGAGGAGGTGCTGTGGGCCACCGGCCTGCCGGCGGACCGGTTGATGACGCCGCAGCGGCTGGCCGACGCGCACCGGCCCGGGGCGCTGAACCTGCTCAAGGGCGGCATCGTGTACGCCAACTTCGTGGCCACGGTCTCGCCGCAGCACGCCTGGGAGGTGGCCAGCACCGACCAGGGGATGGGCCTGTCCGAGACGCTGGCCACGCACCGGGGCAAGCTGGGCGGGATCCTCAACGGGGTCGACTACGACGTGTGGAACCCGGAGGTGGACCGGCTCATCCCGTACGCCTACTCGGCGGACGAGCCGGACGGCAAGTACGGCAACAAGCACGTGCTGCGGCAGCGGCTGTGGCTGGCCGAGGGGTACAAGCCGATCGTGGCGTACGTGGGCCGGCTGGACGAGCAGAAGGGTGTGCACCTGATCCACCACGCGATCTGGTACACGCTGGCCGCGGGTGGGCAGTTCGTGCTGCTGGGCTCCAGCACCAACCCGACCATCAACGAGCACTTCTGGCAGTTGAAGCGGCAGCTCAACGACAACCCGGACTGCCATCTAGAGCTGGAGTACAGCCCGGAGCTGGCGCACCTCATCTACGCCGGCGCTGATCTGCTGGTGATGCCCAGCCTGTTCGAGCCGTGCGGGCTGGCCCAGCTGATCGCGCTGCGGTACGGCACGGTGCCGGCGGTCCGCGCGATCGGCGGGCTGTGCGACACGGTGTTCGACCGGGACCATTCCGACCGGGACTGGCACGAGCGCAACGGGTACGTGTTCCACCAGCCGGACAACCACGCGGTGGAGTCCGCGCTGGGGCGCGGCATCCGGCTCTGGTACGACGAGCCCGGCTCGTTCCGCGAGCTGATGCGCAACGGCATGCGCCGGGACCACTCCTGGGCCCGGCCCGGCCAGGACTACCTCAACGTGTACGAACACGTGAGGCACCGATGACCGAGCGCTCGCGCGAGGGTAAAGCTGGGGATGTCAGGCCGGTCCCTCGCTCGCTTGCATGCGAGGGTGCGGCATGACCGTCGACAGCCTGCCGGACCTTTCGGGGTCGGAGGAGCGGGTGGCCACGGCGGTGAGCGACGGGCACACCGCGCCGGTCTACGCCGGCCGCACCCCGTTCCGGCTGTCCGATGTGGACTCCGCGTGCGCCGTCGCGCTGCACATGCACCAGCCGCTCATCCCGGCCGGCGGCGGCGACCTGCGGCACGCGGACATCATCAGCAACCTGCAGTGGATGCTGGACCACCAGGGCGAGGGGGACAACCACAACGCCCCGGTGTTCCGCTGGTGCTACGCCCGGATGGGGGAGTTCATCCCGCAGTTGCTGGCCGAGGGGCACCGCCCGCGGGTGATGCTGGACTACTCCGGCACGCTGCTGCACGGGCTGCGCCGGATGGGTGCCGACGACGTGCTGGGCCCGCTGCTGCGGCTGGCCACCGACCCGGACCTGCGCGACGCGGTGGAGTGGCTGGGCTGCGCGTGGGGGCACCCGGTCGCGCCGTCCACCCCGGTGCAGGACTACCGGCTGCACGTACGCGCGTGGCAGCACCACTTCGCGTCGCTGTTCGGCACCGAGGCGCTGGGCCGGGTACGGGGATTCTCGCCGGCCGAGATGGCGCTGCCCAACCACCCGGACGTCGCGTACGCGTTCGTGCGTACCCTGCTGGACTGCGGCTTCGACTGGGTGCTGGTGCAGGAGCACACGGTGGAGCTGGTGGACGGGCAGCCGCTGCGCCAGCCGCACCTGCCGCACCGCCTGGTGTGCACCAGTTCCCGGGGCGAGACCGCGGAGATCGTGGCCATCGTCAAGACGCAGGGCAGCGATACCAAGCTGGTCGCGCAGATGCAGCCGTACTACGAGGCGGCGGGGCTGCGCGCGGTGGAGCTGGCCGGGCGGCTGGTACCCCCGCTGGTCACGCAGATCGCCGACGGGGAGAACGGCGGCGTGATGATGAACGAGTTCCCGCCGAAGTACCTCGACGTGGTGCGGGAGAGCTCGGGCGGCCGTACCCCGCTGGTGAACGCCACCGAATACCTGGAGCAGCTGTACGCCCTCGGCGTGCGACCGGCCGACCTGACCGAGGTGCGGCCGCTGCGGCAGCACCGGATCTGGGCGGAGATGGCGCCCGGGGACGGGCCGGAGCGGCTGGCCACGGTGATCGACGACGTGCGCGCCAAGGACGACCGGTTCCATGTCGAGGGCGGCAGCTGGACCGACGACATCTCCTGGGTGCGCGGGTACGCCGACGTCCTCGCCCCGATGGAGCGGGCCAGCTCGCTGTTCGCCGAGCGCACCGCGTCCGGCGCGGTACCCGACGACCCGCGGTACCGGGCCGCGCTGTTCCACCTGCTGACCGCGGAGACCAGCTGCTACCGGTACTGGGGCACGGGTGTCTGGACCGACTACGGTGCCGAGCTGTCCCGCCGGGCCATCATGTACGCGGAGCAGTTGTGAACGCCGGGATCGGCCACGCGTTGGTGCTGAACCTGCACCAGCCCGCGGGCAACCTGGACGAGCTGCTGCGCGAGCAGCCGTGGGAGGCGCGGCAGATCCTCTGGGCGCTGGACCGCATCCCGCGCGCGCTGTGGCGGTACGAGGGGCTGGCGCGGGTACACCTGGCGCTGTCCGGGACGCTGCTGGAGACGCTGGCCGACCCGGCGTTCCAGGAGCGGGTGTACGGCGTCGTGGACTGCGGCTCGCTGCTGTGGCATTTGCAGAACGGCCGGGTCGTCGACGTGCTGGGCACCGGCTACTACCACCCGGTACTGCCGCTGATCCCGGCGGTGGACCGGGCCGAGCAGCTGGAGCGCTGGCAGGGGCTGGGCCGGCACCTGTTCCCGGACGCCCGGCTGGGCGGGTTCTGGCCGCCGGAGATGGGCTTCTGCATGGAGCTGATCCCGCTGCTGCGCCGGCTCGGGTACCGGTGGGTGCTGGTGGACAGCGAGCACGTGGAGCCGGTGACCCCGATGCGGTGGGAGGAGCTGCGGTACCGGCCGCACGTGGCCCGCTTCGGTGGCGACGAGATCGTGGTGGTGGTACGCGACCGGGAGCTGTCCGACGCGCAGGAGTCCGGCCTGGATGCGGACTGGTTCCTGGGCGAGGTGGCCGACCGTACCCGCTGGTGCGACTTCCCGCCGCTGGTGACCACGTGCAGCGACGGCGACAACGGCGGCTGGTTCCGCAACACCACGACGGGCGCGAACTTCTGGTCCGCGTTCCACGCCGGGCTGATGGACCGGGTGGCCGGGGGTACCGCGGGCGGGCTGCGCCCGGTGTTCGTGGACGAGTACCTGGACCGGTACGGCGTCGCCGGTGAGGTGCGGGTGCGCACCGGCGCCTGGAACACCGGCTGGCACCACGGCACGGGCTTCGTGCAGTGGACCGGCTCCGCGGCGCAGCGCGGCGCGCTGGACCGGGTGGCGGCGTTGAGCGCGGCGGTACACGGGGCGGCGGGCGACCCGGAAGCGGCCCTGTGGCGGGTGCTGCGCGCGGAGACCAGCTGCAACTTCTACTGGGGCGAAGACTGGGTTTCGCGCTGCCACGCCGACCTGGACGCCGCCGCCGGCGTGCTCGCGGGCAGTTCCTGAGCCGGCTCAGGGTACGTGTTGTTGTCCACCGGAGCCCGCCGCGAGTGGCGGATCCGCGATAGGCGGGGGAGGGTGGTGGGATGACGACCACCGAGGTGCTCTCCAGCCTGCGGCAGCTGGCCGGCAACTTCCGCTGGGTGTGGGACCGGCCCACGCAGGAGCTGTTCCGCACCCTGGATCCGGGCGCGTGGGACCGGTACCGGAACCCGTTCGCCCTGCTGCATGACCTACCGGACGACCGGTTGGCGCAGCTGGCCGCCGACCGCGGGTACACCGAGCGGCTGCGCCGGGCGCGCACCGGGCTGGCCGCGTACCTGGGCGACCGGCCGGAACCGTCCACTGTGGCCTACTTCTGCATGGAGCACGGCATCGCGGCGCCGCTGCGGGTGTACGCCGGCGGGCTGGGCATGCTGGCCGGCTGCATCGAGAAGACCGCGAGCGACCTCGGGGTACCGATGGTGGCGGTGGGGCTCGCCTACCGGTCCTGGTTCCGCCAGCGGCTGGAGTACGGCTGGCAGCACGAGGACTGGCAGGACAGCGACCTGGCCGGTGCCGGGCTGGAGCTGTGCGAGCCGCGGGTGTGGGTGGACCTCGCCGGCGAGCGGGCGCAGGTGCGGGTGTGGCGGGCCCGGGTGGGCCGGGTCGACCTGTACCTGCTGGACACCGACGTGCCGGAGAACCCGGAGCACGTGCGCGGCATCACCGACCGGCTGTACAGCGGGGACCGGGAGCACCGGCTGCGCCAGGAGGTGGTGCTCGGCATCGCCGGGGTACGGGCGCTGCGCGCGCTGGGCATCGCGCCCGAGGTGTACCACGCGAACGAGGGGCACGCCGGGTTCATGTGCCTGGAGCGGGTACGGGAGCTGGTCGCCGACGGGTGGGCGCCGGCCGACGCGCGGGCGGCGGTACGCGACGGCACCGTGTTCACCACGCACACCGCGGTACCGGCCGGCTTCGACCTGTTCGACCGGCGGCTGATGAACCGGTACTTCACCGGGTTCGCCGCGGACTGCGGGATGTCGCTGGACGAACTGATGGCGCTGGGCCACTTCCCCGGCCAGGGCGGGTACGAGCCGTTCAACATGGCGGTGCTCTGCGCCCGGCTGTCCCGGTACGTCAACGCGGTGTCCAAGCTGCACCGCGAGGTGACCGAGGACCGGGTACTCGGTCCACTGTGGCCGGAGCGGGCCGCGCCGGTCCGCTGCGTCACCAACGGGGTACACCCGGGCACCTGGACGCCACCGGAGCTGGCCGGGCTGTTCGACCGGCACGTCGGCGAGGGCTGGGAGTACGCCGGGCCGGACGCGTGGCAGGGCGTGTGGGACATCCCCGACGAACTGCTCTGGGCGGCCCGCCAGGAGCTGCGCGCCCAGCTGGTCGCGTGGGTCCGCGACTACCTGCCGCGCACCCTGCGGGCGGGCGGCTGGACCGCGGACACCGCCTGGGCGACGCGGGTGCTGGACCCGCACGCGCTGACCGTCGTGGTGGCCCGGCGCGCCGCGGAGTACAAGGAGACCGACCTGCTGGTGTCCCTGCCGGAGCGCCTCGCCGCGCTGGTGCACGACTCGTGGCGCCCGGTGCAGGTGCTCATCGCGGGCCTGGCCCACCCCAGCGACGAGGGTGGCAAGGAGCGCATCCGGCGCATCGTGGAGACCTCGCTGCACGAGGACCTGCGCTCCCGGGTGGTGTACCTGCCCGGGTACGACATGCGGATGGCGCAGGCGCTGCTGACCGGCGCGGACGTGTGGCTGAACCACCCGCGGCGCGGGGACGAAGCCTGCGGTACCAGCTTCATGAAGTCTGTCTACAGTGGAGGCCGCAACATGACCACGGCCGACGGTGGCGCGGACGAGTTGATTGTGGACGGTGACACCGGCTGGATCATCGGCGACCGCCGCTACGGCGCGTCCCGCGAGCAGACCGCGCAGCGGGCCTTCGCGCTGCTGGAATCCGTGGTGGTGCCGGAGTTCTACGCCCGCGGCCGGGACGGCGTGCCGCGCGCGTGGGTCGCCGGGGTGAAGCGGTCGATGGCCGGGCTGGCCTGGCAGGTCAGCTCCGGCCGGATGGTGCACGGCTACGCCCGCCTCTACCGTGACGCCCAGCGCGCGGTGCGCGCCCCCGGCGGCCAGCGGGAACTGGCCGCCGCCTGACCTACTCAGGTGTCATCACCGTAGCCTGCGCTCAGGCGCTGGCGGGGGAGTGGTGGTGCGGCGGGTGGTAGAGCCGCCACGTCTCGGCCAGCCGGAGGATGCCCACCACGATCGCGTACACCCCGATGATCTGGGCGATGGCCAGCGCGCTGACCGCCGGGCGCAGCAGGATGAGCACGCCGGCCACCACGGTCAGCGCGCCGACCAGCGCGACCCACCACTCGCCCCGGCCCGAGGTCGCGGCGATGATGTCCAGCCCGCCGACCACCACGGCCCAGAGTCCGACCACCAGCGCCAGCGCCAGCGCGGTGATCCCGGGCCAGAGCAGGGCGAGGATGCCGGCGATGACCGCGGCCGCGCCGGCGACCACGTGCGCCGCGCGGTACCGGCCGGTGGCCCGGCGGCGGAAGTAGTTGACGAGCATGCCCACGCCGTCCACGAGCGCGTACGCGCCGAACAGCACCGCCAGCGCGAGCAGCGTGATGCCCGGCCAGAGCAGGGCGAGGAACCCGAAGGCGATGGCGATGACCCCGCGCAGCGCGAGCAGCCACCCGTAGTGCCTGTTCTCCATGCGGCCAGCGTGCCCGGCCGGAGGATGAAGCCGCCTCGCCCCGGCCGGGTGGACCGTCACGCCGCGCGGGCCGGGCGGGTACCGGCCCAGGCGCGGTACACCTGCTCGTACCGCTGCGCCATCAGCTCGGCGCTGAACGAGGTGCGTACGTGCCGGGCGCAGGCGCGCGGGTCCACCTCGCGCGCCGCGTGTACCGCGTCCGGCAACTCTTCCGGGCCGGCGCAGACGATGCCGGTCTCGCCGTGCCGCACCAGCTCCGGTACCGCGCCCCGGTTCAGCGCGACCACCGGGGTACCCGCCGCCATCGCCTCGATCATCACCATGCCGAACGGCTCCTCCCAGCGCACCGGCAGGATCAGGCAGCGCGCGCCGGCCAGCAGCCGCCGGCACTCGCGCGCACCGGGATTCACCAGCAGCCGTACGTCTGGGTGCAGCATCGGCTTGATCACCACGTCCAGGTACTCGCGCTCGCCCGGCTCGGTCGCCTTGCCCGCGAGCACCAGCGGTACCCCCGCCGCCCGGCACGCCCGGATGGCGAGGTCCGGCCCCTTGTCCGGGTTGAACCGGGCCAGCCACAGCGCCGGCCCGCTGCTCGGCCAGGACTTGACCGGACCGGTCACGCGAAGTCCATTGTGGACGGTAGCGGTCCAGGGCAGCCCGACGCCGAGCCGCCGCTGCGCGTGCGAGATGGCGACCAGCGCCACCCCCGGGTCGACGCAGCTCAGGTAGTTGGCCAGCTCGCCGGTCGGGCAGCCGTGCACGGTCGCGATGGTGGCCGCCCGGCGGCGCGGCGCGGTCAGCAGCCCCGCGTCGGTGTGGTCGTGCACCACGTCGAAGGCGCCCGCGTCGATCAGGGTGTCCGCCCGCGCCACGTGTACCAGCTCGGGCATGCCCATACCGAGCCGGGCGTGCTGCGGCTGCGGTACCGTGCTGACGAACTCGGCGCCCGTGCCGGTACGGGTACCCGCGCCGAACAGCGTCACGTGGTGGCCGCGTGCCACCAGTGCGTCGATCAGCTGGGCGACGACCAGTTCCAGGCCGCCGTAGCCACGGGGCGGGAGTTCGTACCACGGCGGGACGAGCATCGCGATGCGCAGGGGCGGCGCCTGGCTCAACTCGACTCCGGTTCAGAGCAGGTGGAGCTCGCGGGCGCGGCGGACCGCCTCCCGGCGGCGGCTCGCGTTCAGCTTCCGGTAGATGTTGCGCACGTGCGTCTTCACCGTGTTCACCGACACCGACAACTCCGCCGCTATCTCCACATTGGACAGGATGCTCTGCAGGTACCGCAGGATGGTCAGTTCCCGTTCGGTCAGCGCCTCGCCGGGTACCGCCGTGGGCGCGGGTACGGGTGGCGCGGTACCGGTCGCGGTGAGCAGGTCGGTCACCAGCGACCAGCACGCGGTACCGGAGTCCAGGTGCTCCAGCAGCAGCCCGCGCGCGTCCGGGCCGGACCGGGTGAACACCCGCCGGTACCCCTCGGGTTCGGCGAGGCGCAGCACGCACTCCAGCGCCCGGGCGGCACTCCGCGCGTCGCCCAGCCGGTGCGCGGCGAGCGCCTCGACCAGCCCCGCCTC
>DATEJJ010000930.1:0-4011 GCA_035278125.1 Rugosimonospora sp. | reverse complement strand
GTGCAGTCCTGGCCGCTCGCCGCCTGGCCGGACGGCAGTCTCAAGTGGACCGGGCACGCGGTCGGCGGCGACGTGCCGGCGGCGGACAGCTACCGGCTCGCGCCCGGTACGCCGGCCGCGCCGGCGGCCCCCGTGACCGTGCACCGGGACCGCGACGGCATCCTGCTGTCGAACGGAACCATCGAGGTCCGGCTGGCCACCCACGGGCCGGCGGCCATCGCCTCGCTCGGTCGGGGTGGTCGCACCACGGCGTCGGACGGGCGGCTGGTGCTGCTGCTGCAGGACCGGCCCGACGACGATGCCACCACCCCGGCCCGCAGCGCGTGGACCGGCGTGGTGGACAGCGCCGTGGTCGAGCAGTCCGGGCCGGTGCGGGCGGTGGTCCGGCTGTCCGGCAGGTACCAGCGGGACGGCGACCGGCGCGGGCGGCGCATCCTGCCGTGGACCATGCGGGTGTACCTGAGCGCGGGCGAGTCGCTGCGGCTGGTGCACCACTTCACCTGGGACGCGGACCAGGCGGGCACCTTCGTGCGCGGGCTGGGGCTGCGGCTCGCGGTACCGCTCGCCGACGAGCCGCACAACCGGCACATCCGCTTCGGTACCGCCGGCGGCGGCGTCTGGGGCGAGCCGGTGCGGGTACTCACCGGGCTGCGCCGGGACCCGGGTGCCGCGGTGAAGGCGGCGCAGGTGGCCGGTACCGCCACGCCCGACGTGTCGCAGTGGAACGCCCAGGTGGCCGCCGGGTACCAGCAGCTGGCCCGGTGGAACGACTTCTCGCTGAGCCAGCTCTCCCCCGACCACTTCGCGGTCGCGAAGCGCACCTCGGCGGCGGGCAGCTGGCTGCGCCACGCGGGGCGCGGCGCGCGCGCCACCGGCTTCGGCTACGTGGGCGGGGTGTCCGGCGGGCTCGGCTTCGGGCTCACCGACTTCTGGCAGCGGTTCCCCCGCGCGCTGGACATCCGGGACGCCGCCACCGGCAGCGCCACCGTCACGCTCTGGTCCTGGGCACCCGGCGCGCCCGCGATGGACCTGCGCCACTACGACACCACGGCGCACGGGCTGGACCTCGCGTACGAGGACGTGCAGCAGGGCTTCAGCACGCCCGAGGGCATGGTGCGCTCCACCGAGATGCGGCTGTGGGCGTTCGCCGCCACCCCGTCCCGGGAGCGCATCGTGGCGCTGGCACCGGCCCTGACCGCACCCGCCCAGCTGGTCGCCGCACCCGAGTGGTACCACGCGGCCGGGGTGTTCGGCCGCTGGAGCCTGCCCGACCACAGTACCCCGGGCCGGGCCCGGTACGAGGACGCGGTCCTGGCCCAGCTCGCGTTCTACATTGGACAGGTCGAGCAGCGGCAATGGTACGGCTTCTGGAACTACGGCGACGTCATGCACACCTACGACGCGGCGCGCCACGAGTGGCGGTACGACGTCGGCGGGTACGCCTGGGACAACGCCGAACTCGGTACCGACGCGGCCCTGTGGTACACGTTCCTGCGCACCGGGCGGCCGGACGCGTTCCGCCTGGCCCACGCGATGACCCAGCACGTGAGCGAGGTCGACACCCACCACAGTGGACGCTTCGCCGGCCTGGGCTCCCGGCACAACGTGTCGCACTGGGGCGACGGCGCGAAGGAGGCGCGGATCAGCGAGTCGTTCACCAAGCGGTTCAGCTACTACCTCACCGCGGACGAACTGCTCGGTGACCTCATCCGCACCGCGCTGCGCGCCGACGTCACGCTGCTGACCGTCGAGCCGCTGCGCGAGGTACTGCCGCCGCAGACCGTCGCGCCCACCCGGCTGCGCATCGGCCCCGACTGGTACGCGCTGGTCAGCAACTGGCTCACCGAGTGGGAGCGGACCGGCGACACGCGCTGGCGGGACCGGATCGTCACCGGCATGCGGGACATCGCCACCTTCCCGGCCGGGCTGTTCACCGGCGAGGCCGGCGGCGCGGTCGGGTTCGACCCGGCCACCGCGCACCTGGTCAACTTCAACAAGGGCGACTACCAGGGCGGGTACAACCTGTCCATGGCGTTCGGCGGCGAGCAGATCCTGTGGGAGGCGCTGGAGCTGGTGGACGTGCCGGAGTTCCGGGCGGTACTGCTGGACTTCGCCCGGTACGTGCAGGCGCCGTCGGCGGAGAAGATCGCCCGGTACGGGTTCGACTTCAACCCCGGCGTGTTCGGCACCATCTACTCCCGGGTGACCGCGTGGGCCGGCGAGCAGTTGGGCGACGCCTCGATCCGCCAGCGGGGCTGGGACCGGTTCACCGCCGACCCCAGCGGCGCGCCGTGGCCCGCACCGGTCACAGTGGACGGTGCTGCGGTCGCCACGCCGGTGGCGGAGATCCCGGCCGGTGACTTCGCCACCAACGACGCGTCCCAGCGGACCCTGGCCATCGTCTCGCTGCTCGCGATCGCGCCCGGGGAGGCGCCGTGAACCGCCGGACGGTACTCGCCGCGCTGGCCGGTGCGCCCGCGTTCGCGCACTGGCCGGCCGAGCTGGATCCCGGACCCGGGCCGTTCTCGTTCGACGTGCCGCCGGGGACGTACCGGGTGTCCGCGGCGCTGGGCAGCCGCGCCGCGGCGGCGCAGACCGGGCTCCAGGTGGAGGCGCGGCGCACCGTACTGGCCACTGTGGACACCGCGGCCGGGGAGGTCCGGCACGAGTCGGTCACGGTCAACGTGCGGACACCGGAGAGCATGCCCACCGGCGAGGAGGGCCCGGGTACGCCGGGGCTCCAGGTGTACCTGACGGGCGGTACGCCGGCGCTGGCCGGTCTCCGGGTGACGCCCGAACCCGGTGCGCGGCAGCTGTTCATCGTCAGCGACTCCACCGCCTCCGACTGGCTGGTCGGCCCGAAACGCGGCTGGGGCCAGGAGTTCCCGCAGCTGTTCCGGGCGGGACTGTCCATCGCGAACTACGCGGACTCCGGGGAGAGCACGGTCAGCTGGCTCGCCGACCCGACCCTGTTCGCCACCGTGCAGCCGCTCGTCCGCCCCGGCGACGAGGTGCTCATCCAGCTGGCGCACAACGACAAGACCACACCCGAGGACGTGTACCGGGCCAACCTCGGCACGCTCATCGACGGGGTACGCGCCCGGCAGGGCCGGCCGGTGCTGGTGACTCCGCCGGTGCGGCACCTCTTCGCGGCCGACGGTACGCTCACCCCGACCGGCCGGGTGGTGAACAACCTGGGCGTCGACCTGCCCGCCGTGCTGCGCGACGTGGCCGCGCGGCAGGGGATCCCGCTGCTCGACCTGACCGCGCGCAGCCAGGCGCTGCTGGAGAGCCTCGGCCCGGACGGGTCGTGGAGCCTGTACCTGACCGTGGCGCACGACGGGGTCCAGGACGCGAGCCACTTCTCCGGGTACGGCGCCACGGTGATGGCCGGCCTGGTCGCCGGGGAGATGCGGCGCGTGCGGCTACCCGCCGCCGGCTACCTGCGCCAGCCCTGCTGAGGCCGCGACCCGGCGGGCGGCCTCAGCCGCCGGCCGCCGGGTCGAGCTGGACCCGGTCGACCTCGCCGTCCGGCCACCACACCACGATGCGGGCCACCGGGCCGTCGGCGTTGACCGCCAGCTGCGGCAGCGACACCTCCGTGCCGCCGCCGGCCAGGATCACCGCCGCCGCGTACACCCGGCCCCGGACCACCGCCTCGGCCGTGGCGACCGCCGGCACCGCGCTGTGCCGGCCATACGCGTTGGTACCCGCGCCGCGATGCACCTGGGCGTCGGGCAGCCCGTGCAGCCCCACCACGGCGGAGCGCAGCCCGTCCTCCCGCCACGCCTCGGCCCACGGTCCCGCCACGCGGATCTGTGGCGGCCGCTCCGCGGCGAGTGGGTAACCGCCGATGCGCAGCCGCCACTGTCCACTGTCGACCTCCGCGGCGTCCGGCGCCGGATCGACCCGGGCCAGCCGGATCTCCACCGCGCCGCGCAGCACCGAGGCGGTGCTGACCCACGGGCCGCCGCGGAACGCCGGTTGCCGCGGTGGCCACACCCGGCCGGG
>DATEJJ010000929.1:0-14334 GCA_035278125.1 Rugosimonospora sp. | reverse complement strand
CGCACCGTGCTGCCCGGGCGCCTGCGCGAGCTGGCCGAGGCGTGGCGCGCACCGGCCGCGTGGGAGGGCATGGCCGACGCCGGCGGGGTGACCATGCCGGCCGAGGTGATGGGCGTGGTCGCGCTCGACGAGGTGGTGCTGCACGGCTGGGACCTGGCCCGGGGCACCGGCCAGAAGTACGGCTGCGACCCGGCCAGCGCGGCGGCGGTACTGGAGTTCACCCGCAACGCGGCGCGGCCGGACAACGCGCCGCTACGCGCCGGGCTGTTCGGGCCGGTGGTCGCGGTACCCGAGGACGCGCCCGCGTTCGAGCGCGCGCTCGGGTACGCCGGGCGGGACCCGGCCTGGCAGGCACCGCCCCGCGGCGGGCGCTAGTACCCGGACAGTCCACGGTGGAATGTCCACTGCGGATGGTCAGCCGGCGCGCGCCACCTGGAGGTGGTTGCGGCGCGGGCGGGTACGGGCCACCTCCACGTTCGTGATGTACCAGGCGGCGAGCTGGGCCCGGTTGTGGATGCCGAGCTTCCGGTAGATGTGGTCGGCGTGCGACTGCGCGGTACGCAGGGACATGCCCAGCTTGGTGGCGATCTCGCGGTCCCGCAGGCCCAGCGAGATGAGGTGCGCGACGGCCAGTTCGCGGGCGGTCAGCACGCGGGGCCGGGCGGTCCGGCCGAGCGAGGCGGAGATGCGCAGTGCCTCGCGGGTGAGCGTGGCGGCGGTGTCCGCGACCGCCGCCGCCTCGCGGGTCAGGTGCGGGCCGCCGGCCAGGCAGGACGGCTGCGTGTCGAGCAGCTCGGCGGTCTCGCGGTACAGCAGCGCAGCGTGTTCGAGCGCGGCGGCGAGGCGCCGGTACATGGTGCCCAGGTTGTCCTGGCGCAGGGTCGATGGGTAGATTCCGGTCACGTCCACCTCCCGGTGCGTACCCGGCTCATCGTTCCATAATTGCGCAATTATTCGTACAACCGGATAGCTCAGAAGCCCCTTAACAGCTCATTCACACGCTGCCGGCAGTATTCCGGCCATGCATGTTTCACGGAGTACCGGCGTGCTGGCCAGCCTGTTGGTCGCCGCCGCGGTGCTGGCGCTGGGGGCGCGGCTGCCCGCGCTGGCGGGCGAGGGCGGCCCGGTCGCCGTCGCGGTGTACGACCTCGGTGACACGGCGTATACCGACCCGCAGACCCGTACCGTCAGCGCACTGCGCGCGGTCGTGCACTACCCGAGCGTGCTCACCGGCCGGCTGCCGCTGATCGTCATGGCACACGGTTCGTGGTGGGCGTGTGACGCCCAGGCCGCGGTCGCCTGGCCGTGCGAGGGCGGCGCGCACCCGTTCCCCAGCTACCGGGGCTACGACTACCTCGGTGCGGCGCTGGCCGCGCGCGGCTTCGTGGTGGTGTCGATCAGCGTCGACGCCATCAACCAGACCTCGTTCGACTACGGCGACCGGGCCCGGTTGGTCAACGCGCACCTGCGCCTGTGGCAGCAGCTGGCCGACTCCGGCGGCGGGCCGCTGGCCGGCCGGTTCGTGGACGCGTCGACCGGGCGCCGGGTGGCGCCGCGCTTCGCCGGGCACGTGGACCTGGGGCGGGTGGGTACGCTCGGGCACTCGCGCGGCGGCAAGGGTGTCATGTGGCAGGCGTCGGACAAGCACCGCGCCGAGTGGCCGGCGGGGGTGCGGGTACGGGCGGTGCTCGGGCTCGCGCCGGTGAAGTTCGACGATCCCGAGGGCGACCACAGCGACACGCTCATCACCACGCTGCCGTTCACGGTGGTCGCCAGCGGCTGCGACGGCGCGGTCGGCGAGGCCGGCCTGGAGTACCTGGACGACGTCGCGGGGCGCAATACGGTCACCGACTACGCGGTGACGCTGGACGACGCGAACCACAACTACTACAACACCACGTGGACGCCGCCGTACCTGTTCGGCGAGGACGACAGCACCTGCCCCGGCCGGGAACTGGCCCCGGGCCGGCAGCAGGACGCGCTGACCGCGTACGCGATCGCCTTCTACCGGTACGAGCTGGACGGGGACCGGGCCGGGCTGCCGGTGCTCACCGGCGGGCGGCCCCTGCCCGGCGTCGCCTCGACGGTCCGCGTGGTCGGCGCGCGGTGACGGCTACCCGCCGCCTGCCGGCCCACCGTACGCCGGACGGGTGTGCCCGCCAGGAACCGGTTGACCAGCGCCCCGACGCGTACCGGTAGTTCGGTGGGGAGCAGGTGGCCGGCGTCCTGGAGGACCATGCTGACCGAACCCGAGATGCCTTCCTGCAGCCGCCGCACCGTGCTGGGCCGGGCCACCAGGTCCCGGCTGCCGGTGACGATCAGCGTGCGGGCGGTGATCCGGGCGGCGTACGCCTCCCAGGGGGTGTCCAGGTAGCTGAGGTAGCTCTGCTTGATGGCGCGCAGGTCCGCCCGGCGCATGTTGACGTAGTCCCGGTCCAGGATCCGCCGGCGCCGGGCCCGGTCCTTGATGGTGAAGGTCAGCATGTCGCCGATGTAGACCGCCGCGCGGCTGGCGAGCCAGAGCCGGTCCAGCGGCCGGGGCAGCCGCGCCCCGATCTCGTAGTAGACGCGGGCCAGCGCGGTGGCGGCGCCCTCCACCTGCCACACCGGGTTCAGCAGGCACAGGCTCTGCAGCGAGGCGCCGTACCGGGCGGCGTACACCAGTGCGATGTTGGCGCCCATCGAGTGGCCGGTCAGGTGCAGCCGCTCCCGGCCGAGGTGCACGCGCAGCTCCTCCACCGCGTCCGAGTACGCCTCCATGGTGTACCGCCGGGGCAGCGGCTCGGACCGGCCGAAGCCGGGCAGGTCCAGCGCGACGATGTCGTACCCGCGGATCATTCCCGCCATCTCGGCCAGCCCGCGGTGGTCCGCGCCGAGACCGTGCAGCAGCACCAGGCATTCGGGGTGGTCGGTTCCGGTCCGCCAGTACCGGACCCGGGCACCCAACACCGCCGCGGATCGCAGCGCCGCCACCGTCCCACCTCCACCCCGTATGACAGCCGCCGAAGGTCAACTGTACGGCGCGTACGCACACTCAGGCGTACCTGCGAGGGGTGATTCGGCCCGTTTCGTGCGCGGCAACCACCGCCTGAGCAGGTGGGTAACTTTCTGGCATTTACCAAGCTCCATGTCAGTTTCCGGAGCCGGCGTCCGGCCACTGAGCTGCGATGACTGATAGTACTGGACTATCCGGCGTAGGAATCACTGTTCACCGACGTGCGTCGATGAACCTACGCTCTCGCCACGGGAAAGTCCCACCAAGCACCCCAAAGGAGGGCCGGCAACGTGCGCAAGAGAAACAGAACCGTCCTGGCCGGCGTGTCCGTCTTAGTGGCGGTCCTGGCCGCAACCGTCCTCGTCTCCTCGCAGGCTTCGGGCCACGGCGCGATGACCATCCCCGGCAGCCGGACGTTCCTCTGCTACGAGGACGGCATCCAGACGACCGGCGAGCTCATCCCGCGCAACCCCGCCTGCCAGGCGGCCGTGGCGCAGAGCGGCCTCACGCCGCTGTACAACTGGTTCGCCGTGGCCAACCGGTCCGGTGCCACCAGCGGCGGTACGGTGGGCTTCATCCCGGACGGCAAGCTGTGCAGCGGCAACAGCAACTACTACGACTTCTCGGGCTTCGACCTGGCCAGCGCCAACTGGCCGAAGACCCACCTCACGGCCGGCGCCAGCATCCAGATCCGGTACAACAAGTGGGCCGCCCACCCGGGCACCTGGTCGCTGTACCTGACGAAGCCGGGCTGGGACCAGACGAAGCCGCTGACCTGGGCCGACATGCAGACCACACCGTTCTCCACGGTCACCGACCCGCCGTCCGTGGGCGACCCGGGCAGCATCAACAGCTACTACTACTGGAACGCTACGCTCCCGGCGGGCGTCACCGGCAACCAGATCATCTACTCGGTGTGGGCCCGCTCGGACAGCACCGAGACGTTCTACGGCTGCTCCGACGTGGTGTTCGACGGCGGCAACGGCCAGGTGACCGGCATCGGTGCGACCGCGCCGCCGCCCGTCACGACGCCGTGCAGCGCCTCGTACGCCATCACCAGCAGCTGGCCGGGTGGTTTCCAGGCTCAGGTGACGGTGTCCAACCCGACCACGTCCACAATGTACGGTTGGACGGTCAGCTGGGTGATGCCGGACGGCGAGACCATCAACAGCTCCTGGAACGGCACGATGTCCACGGCCGGATCGCTGGCCACGATGACCAACGCCGACTGGAACCGGGTACTCGCGGCGAGCGGCACCGCGTCGTTCGGCTTCACCGCGAACTACTCGGCGAGCCCGGTGGTACCGGCCAGCATCTCCTGCCAGAGTCCTTAGTCCACATAGATCCGGCGCCTGTGCCGGAGGCGGCTGGCCCCACCCGCGCGGGGCCAGCCGCCGTGCCCGGTAGGCAGGCTGGTGCGCGATTCCGGCGTACGGTGTCAAGCTGCTTGACTATCCCCGGGTGTCGATACGCCGCTACCTTCGCGGGCTATGAGCCGTGGACGGGTCTGCCTTCTCGCCGTGCTGCCGGTACTGATCGCGATGCTGGTGGCCGGAGGCGCCGTGCTCCCCGCGTCCGCCTCGCTGCTCGGTGACCAGGTCACCATCGACACGGGGGCGGTACGCGGCACGGTCACCCTCGACCACCGGGCCTTCCTCGGTATCCCGTTCGCCGCCTCCACCGCCGGCCAGGGGCGCTTCCGCCCGCCGCAGCCGGTACCGCCCTGGACCGGTACCCGGGACGCCACCGCCTCGGGACCCGGCTGCGCGCAGACGCCGCTACCGTCCTCCGAGGACTGCCTGACCATCGACGTCTACACGCCGCCGGCCTGGTCCGGTGGCAACCTGCCGGTCATGTTCTGGATCTACGGTGGCGGCTACGCCTTCGGCAGCAGCGGCGGGTACGACCCCGCCCCGCTGCTCAAGCAGAACGTCATCGTCGCCATCGCGAACTACCGGGTGGGCCCGTTCGGCTTCCTGTCCCTGCCCGGGTTGGACGCGGAGTCCGCCACCGGTACCTCGGGCAACTACGGCCTGATGGACCAGCAGGCCGGGCTGCGCTGGGTACAGCGCAACATCGGCGCCTTCGGCGGTAACCCGCACGACGTCACCATCTTCGGCGAGTCGGCCGGTGGCAACAGCGTGTGCCAGCAGGTGGCCTCCCCGCAGTCGGCGGGCCTGTTCCAGCGCGCCATCGTCCAAAGTGGATCCTGTGCGGGGAAGAACGGGTTGAGCACGGTGCCCAAGGCGGAGATGCAGCAGCGCAGCCGGGCGCTGGCTCAGGAACTGGGCTGCACCGATCCGGCCACCGAGGTCGCCTGCCTGCGCGCGCTGCCGCAGGACAGGCTGCTGTCGTCCAAGACGCTCCAGTTCAACCTGAACCTGACCTGGGCGCCGAGCGTGGACGGCGTCATCGAGCCGCGGGCCCTGGACCAGGCGTGGCGCGCGGGCGCGTACCAGAAGGTGCCCTTGATGATCGGCGGTACGCACGACGAAGGCCGCACGTTTGTCGCGTTGCTGGACCACGCGCTGAAGCTGGCGCCGGTCGGTGCCGCGGGTTACCAGTCGTGGGTGCGCACCACGTTCGGGGCCAACGCGGACGCGGTGCTGGCGAAGTACCCGCTCAGCGTGTTCGCCTCGCCGGACCTGGCCAAGGCGACCGTGCTGACCGACAGCAACTTCAGCTGCCCGTTGCAGTTGAGCCTCAACGAGGCCACGGCGAGCGGCGCGACCGTCTACACCTTCGAACTGGCCGACGCGGACCCGCCGCTGGCCGGCGCGGACCCGCTCATGCCGCTGGGCAACTTCCACGGCTCCGACGTGCTGTACCTGTTCAACTCGCTGCAGGGGATACCGTCGGTGCGGGATACCGCGCAGCAGAGCCTGTCCAACCAGATGGTGCTGGCCTGGACCACGTTTGCCCGCACCGGCCAGCCGGGCGCGATCGGCGCTCTCGACTGGCCGGTGTGGACTCCGGCGGACCCGCGTACCGTCGAACTCGACTCCGCCGGCAACCGGCTCGCCAATGATGTGGCCGCCGCGCACAGCTGCGCCTTCTGGGCTCCCATCATCGGCTGACCGGCGACTCAGCACGTGGGCCGCCGCGCAGGCGTTCACGTGCGTCGACGGGCGAGACTTGCACATCGATTCCACTGGTCAGCTCAAGGCGATGTCTGCCGTATCCGCCGTGGAGCGGGGATCCCGTGGAGCGAAACATGGAGCTACAGTGAACGGATGGCAGCCACCCCCAGGCCGGTACGGCGGGCGCGCGGCGAGATCGAGCAGCTCCCCAGCGGCTCGCTGCGGGTGCGGGTGTACGCCGGACTCGACCCGGAGTCCCGCAAGCGGCGCTACCTCGTGGAGACGGTACCGGCCGGGCCGAAGGCGGCCCAGCGGGCGGAGAAGGTACGCGCCCGGCTGCTGGAGCAGGCGCGCCGCGAGTCATCGCCGGCCGCCGAGGCGGTGCGCTACCCGCCCGGGCGGCGGGGCCGGCGGCGGGGCGAGCTGACCATCGCGACCGTGGCGCGGCTGGCCGGCGTGTCCGCGCCCACGGTGTCGAAGGTCCTCAACGGACGGTCCGGGGTGGCCGCGGCGACCCGGCAGCGGGTGGAGGCGCTGCTGCGCGAGCACGGGTACCAGCGCCCCGAGATGGTGGCACCGGCGGCCAGCGTGGAGGTCGTCTTCTACGGGATGCAGAGCAGCCTGGCGATCGAGATCATGCAGGGCGTGGAGCGGATCGTGGGGCAGCGCCGGCTGGCGGTGGGCTTCACCGACGTGCTCCGGCTGGCCGCGATGGGGCGGTCCTGGGCCGAGGATCTGCTGGCGCGCCGGCCGACCGGCGTCATCACCGTCCACTTCGGAGTCGACCCGGAGCAGCACGCGCTGCTGGCCGCGAGCGCGATCCCGATGGTCGCGCTGGACCCGACCGGTGAGCCGCTGCACGCCGTACCGTCGGTGGGCGCGACCAACTGGAGCGGCGGGATCGCCGCCACCCGGCACCTGCTGGAGCTCGGCCACCGGCGGATCGCGGTGATCACCGGCCCGGAGCAGCGGCTGTGCGCCAAGGCCCGGCTGGAGGGTGCCCGTGCCGCCCTGCAGGCCGCCGGGGTGGGCCTCGACGACCGGCTGGTACGCCCCGGCATGTTCACCTTCGACGACGGGCTGAACCACGGGCGGGCCCTGCTCGGCCTGGCCACGCCGCCGACCGCCGTACTGTGCGGCAACGACCTGCAGGCGCTCGGCGTGTACGAGGCGGCCCGGCAGGCGGGCGTACGCATCCCGGAGGCGCTGAGTGTGGTCGGCTTCGACGACATCCCGCACGCCCGCTGGTGCGGGCCGCGCCTGACCACCGTGCGCCAGCCGCTGGTGGAGATGGGCTCCGCGGCCGCCACCCTGCTGCTGTCCCTGGCCGCCGGGGACACACCGACGCAGACCCGGATCGAGGTGGCCACGACGCTGGTGGTGCGGGACAGCACGGCACCGCCGGGGCGGTAACTTCCAGCCCACCCGGCCCTGGTCGCGCCCGGGTCATGGGCGCGGACCGGTGCTTACTGAAACGGTTCCTTGTGGTGACCGATCGGTTCTGTCATGGTGCGCTCGACGGGTTCGCGGGCCGGAACCGGCCCAGGCAAGCGACAGGAGCGGCCGCATGACTCGATCGGTAAGACGTTTCCGGCTCGGTGTGGCCGCCACGGCCTGCGCGGTGGGCGTGGGCTCGCTTATCCTCGTCGCTCAGCTGCCGGCCAGCGCCGCGTCCACCGTCGCCATCAACGGGGGCAGCACCCTGCAGACCATGGACGGCTTCGGCATCTCCGAGGCGTTCGGCCAGGCGAACGCGATCCGCAACGTGGGCGACGCCACGGTGCAGAAGCAGCTGCTGGACATGCTGTTCAGCCCGACCACCGGCGCCGGCTTCAGCATCGTGCGCAACCTCATCCCGTCCGACGCCAACCACACCATGGAGCCGACCGCGCCGGCCAGCCCGGCGGCGACGCCCAGCTACGTGTGGGACGGCGCCAACGACGCCACCGACTGGGGCCAGCTGTGGCTCGCCCGGCAGGCAAAGACGTACGGCGTCAGTACGTTCTACAACGACGCGTGGAGCGCGCCGGCCTTCATGAAGACCAACAACGACGAGGCCAACGGCGGCTCGCTGTGCGGGTCGCCCGGCGCGTCCTGTGCCAGCGGGGACTGGCGCCAGGCGTACGCCAACTACCTGGTCCAGCACGAGAAGAACTGGGCCTCGGTGGGGCTGCCGGCGGCGTACCTGGGCTTCGCGAACGAGCCGTCGTTCACCACCGGGTACTCCAGCATGCTGGTCAACCCGGCGCAGGCCACCGACTTCATCAAGGTGCTCGGCCCGGCCGTGAAGGCCGCGGGTCTGTCCACAAAGGTCGCCTGCTGCGACACCCTGGGCTGGAACCTGCTGCCCAGCTACGTCAGCGCCGTCACCGCCGACCCGGCCGCCGCCGCGAACATCGGCCTGTACACCAGCCACGGGTACTCCAACGCGCCGAACTCCACCATCAGCACGGGCGGTACCCACGCCTGGGAAAGCGAGTGGTCCAACGGGTCGGGCACCTGGAACAACGCCTGGGACGACGGCTCCGCGACGTCGGGCTTCAGCTGGGCCCAGAACATCCACAATGGACTCGCCAACGCCAACCTCGACGCGTTCTTCTACTGGTGGGGCGTGTCCAACACGACCAGCAGCAACGGCTCACTCATCCAGCTCACCGGAACGACGGTGACCGCGGCCAAGCGGTACTACGCGTTCGCCAACTACAGCCGCTTCGTCCGGCCCGGCGCGGTACGCATCGCCGCCGCCACCGGGGACGCCAACCTGAAGGTCACCGCGTTCCGCAACACCGACGGCTCGGTCGCGGTGGTGGTGCTGAACGCCGGTACCAGCGACACGTCCGCGACGTACACGCTCAGCAACGCCGGGGTGTCCAGCGGTACGGTCACCCCGTACCTGACCAACAGCGGCAGCAGCACCGCGGCGCAGACCCCGCTCGCCCTGTCCGGCGGGGCCTTCACCGCCACGGTACCGGCCCGCTCGCTGGTCACCTACCGCATCGCCGGTGGATCCACGCCGCCATCGCCCAGCCCGACGGTGGCAGCGACGAGCACCCCGCCCACCGGCAGCGGCTGCACCGCGAGCTACCGGATCGTGAGCAGCTGGACCGGCGGCTTCCAGGCCGAGGTGACGGTGGCCAACGCCGGATCGTCCACACTGGACGGTTGGACCGCGCGCTGGACGCTGCCTGGCGGCCAGTCCGTCGGCCAGCTCTGGAACGGCACGCTGTCCACGAGTGGCAGCGGTGTCACCGTCACGAACGCGTCCTGGAACGGCGCGCTCGGCGCCGGTGCCAGTACCACCTTCGGCCTCATCGGCAGCGGACCGTCCACACCTACACCGGCGGTCAGCTGCGCCAGCCCCTGACCCGGTCGCGGGGCTGTCCGGCCGGGGTGTGACCCGCTTCACACCCCGGCCGGCTCACGCCCGGCGGCCGGACCTCGTCCGTGTGGTGAAGCGCCCGCACCGGGCGCGGAACCCAAGGAGAATGTCATGGCACAGCACCAGAACCGACGGCGGATCGTCGTCCTGGGCGCGGGCTACACCGGCATGATGTGCGCCATCCGGGCCGCGCGCCGCACCCGCCGGCACGGTGGCCAGGTGACCCTGGTCAACCCGTCGGCCCGCTTCACCGAGCGGCTGCGGATGCACCAGCTCGCCACCGGCCAGGACCTGCCCGAGGTGTCCATCCCCGACCTGCTGGCCGGTACCGGCGTGGAGTTCGTCCAGGGCTGGGCGACCCGCATCGACCCGGACACGCACGAGGTACGGGTGGACACAGTGGACGGTGCCCGGCGGCTCGCGTACGACACGCTGGTGTACGCGATCGGCAGCGTCACCGACGTGAGCGCGGTACCCGGCGTGGAGGCGCACGCGTTCACGCTGAACAGCCCGGGGGAGGCGGCCCGGCTGGCCACCCGGCTGGCGGAGCGGCCGGCCGGTACCGTCGCGGTGTGCGGCGGCGGCCTCACCGGCATCGAGGCGGCCACCGAGATCGCCGAGAGCCACCCGGGGGTACGCGTCGTGCTGCTCAGCCGGGACGTGCCCGGCTCGATGATGTCGGCGCGGGCGCGCGGGTACCTCGACCGGGCGCTGGACCGGCTCGGCGTCGAGGTGCGTCCGGGCGTCGAGGTGACCAAGGTGCTGCCGGACGCGGTGCAGCTGGCCGGCGGTGAGCTGGTACCGGTGGACGCCTGCCTGTGGACCACGGGCTTCGTGGCCCGTCCGCTGGCCGCCGGGTCCGGCTTCGCCATGGACCGGTCCGGCCGGATCCTGGTGGACCCGTCGCTGCGCTCGGTATCCCACCCGTCCACGTTCGCGATCGGTGACGCGGCCGCGATCCGGCAGTCCTGGGGCACGATCCACGGCACCTGCCAGAGCGGCATCCCGAGTGGCGCGTTCGCCGCCGACGCGGTGGCCCGGCAGCTGCGCGGGCGCGGCGCCAAGCCGTTCCGGTTCGGCTACATCCACCAGCCGGTCAGCCTCGGCCGGCGGGACGCGGTCATCCAGTTCACCCGGGCCGACGACTCGCCCCGGCGCTGGTTCCTCACCGGCCGGCTCGCGGTGCTGTACAAGGAGTTCGTCACCAGCAGCCCGCCCACCACGTACCGGCTCTCCAAGCGCCTCAACGTCCCCGCCGCGGCCCTGTCCGCCCGCGGCGGACGCGCCAACCGCCACGGCGCCGCCGGCGGCTAACTCAAGCCGCCGAGCTTCTCTGGATTGCTGACCAGATGGATGGTACGCACGCGGCCGTCCACCAGGTGCAGGATGATCGCCACCACCGGGGTACCGGCGGAGTACACCACGATGCCCGGTCCACCATTGACCTGTACCACGTGCGTGCTCGGCGCCTCCGGCATCCGCCCGGCGAACGTGACCAGCGCCCGCGCCACCAGCTCCCCACCGTCGATCGCCCTGCGGGGGGCGGGTGCCAGCCCCCCGCCGTCGCTGACCAGCGTCACCTCCGGCGCCAGCACCTCCATCAGCCGGGCCAGGTCCCCGCCCACGCACGCGTCCAGGAACCGTTCGGTGACGGCCGATCGCGTCGACTGGTCGGTGTCGTACCGGACCTGGTGCTCGTCCACGTGGTCCCGGGCCCGGCGGGCGGTCTGCCGTACCGACGGCTCGCTGCGGCCCACGAAACCGGCGATCTCCGCGTACGAGTAGCCGAACGCCTCGCGCAGTACGAACACCGCGCGCTCCAGTGGCGACAGCGATTCGAGTACCAGCAGCAGGGCGGTGGACACCGAGTCGGCCAGCGCGACACTCTCCGCGACGTCGGGTCCGGTGAGCACCGGCTCCGGCAGCCACGGCCCGACGTACACCTCGCGCCGGGACTGGGCGCTGCGCAGGCGGTCGATGGCGAGCCGGGTGGCCACGCGTACCAGATAGGCTTCGGGGTCCTCGACCTCGTCGACGCGGACGCCGCGCCAGCGCAGCCAGGTGTCCTGGACCACGTCCTCGACGTCGTTGAACCGGCCGAGCACCCGGTAGGCCACGCCCCACAGCCGGTCGCGGTGCTCGTTGAAGATGCGCGCGCCGGCCGGGTCCGCCGCGGTCGCCGGGTTGCCCACCGGCCGGAGCCTACCCCGCCGTCAGCTGACGGGCAGGCTGGCGAGCAGCTTCTCCACCCGGGCGCGGATCTCGTCGCGGACCTGGCGTACCACCTCGATCGGCTGCCCGGCGGGATCGGTGAGCTGCCAGTCCTCGTACCGCCGGCCGGGAAAGACCGGGCAGGTGTCGCCGCAGCCCATGGTGACGACCACGTCGGCGGATGCGGCCAGGTCCCGGTCCAGCAGGCGGGGGATGCTGGCGGTGATGTCGATGCCGACCTCGCGCATCGCCTGGACGGCGACCGGGTTGAGCCGCGCCGCCGGCTCGGATCCGGCGGAGCGCACGTCGACGGTGCCGCCGGCCAGGTGGCGCAGGAACCCGGCGGCCATCTGGGACCGGCCGGCGTTGTGCACGCACACGAACAGCACGCTGGGTTTCCGGGTCATGGTGGCAGATCCTTCCGGAGCGTGTGGGCGGCCGGGTACAGCGCCAGCAGCAGGCCCACCCCGGCGGCGAGCCCGGCGAGTTGGGCGAGCAGGAACCCGGGTACCGAGGACGGCGCGATGCCGGCGAACGTGTCGGTGAACGCCCGCCCGATGGTGACGGCCGGGTTGGCGAAGCTGGTGCTGCTGGTGTACCAGTACGCCGCGCCGATGTAGCTGCCGACCACGGCCGGGGCGGCGGCGGCACGGCCGGAGCGGGCGAGCGCGAAGACGACCAGGATCAGACCGGCGGTGGCCACGGTCTCGCCCAGCCACAGGTGCCCGGCGGCGCGCTGCCGGCCGGACCAGTGCACGGCGGGCAGCGCGAACATGAGGTTGGCCAGTACCGACCCGGCGATGGCGCCGGTGATCTGCGCGAGCACGTACCCGCCGAGCTGCCGCGCGGTCAGCCCGCTGCGGGTACGGCGGCCGAGCAGCCAGTCGGCCGCGGATACCACCGGGTTGAAATGGGCGCCGGAGACCGGACCGAGCACCAGGATGAGCGCGCCGAGGGCGAACGCGGTCGCGATCGAGTTCTCCAGCAGTTCCAGTCCGGCGTCGTGCGGGGAGAGGGTGCTGGCCATGATGCCGGAGCCGACGACGGCCGTCACCAGCAGCGCGGTGCCGACAAGCTCGGCGAGCAGCCGCCGCCAGGGTGGTGCGACGCTCATCGCGTCAGCCCGTGGTGAGCAGGGCGGCCAGTTGCCCCAGCAGCTCCGGCCGGGCCCGGTAGTACACCCAGGTGCCGCGCCGCTGCGCCGAGACCAGGCCCGCCTCGCGCAGCGTCCTGAGGTGGTGCGAGATGGTCGGTCCGGACAGGTCGAACGCCGGAGTCAGCTCGCAGACGCAGATCTCCCCGTCCGGCGCGGACGCGATCATCGACAGCAGTTGCAGCCGCACCGGGTCGCCCAGCGCCTTGAACGCCGGCGCGAGCGCGGCGGCGGTCTCCGCCGGCATCCGGTTGGCCGTGATCGGCGGGCAGCACTCGGCGCTCAGCACCGCCAGCTGTTTTGACATGCCTCTAGGTTGACAGATCTCGAATCAAGGCGCAATCTTTTGATTCGAAGGACGTCGAGACAAGGCGACGATGGAGGGCTCCGATGGCGACACCCGCCGATTCCGTACGCGAAGAGATCCGCTCCCACTACGCGGCCGCGGCCGGCTCCTGCTGCTCCACGGCGGACAGTGAGACCGATCCGTTCGGGGCCGCACAGTACGGCGCGGCCGACCGGGACGCCCTGCCCGGCGCGGCGGTGGCCGCCTCGCTCGGCTGCGGCAACCCGCTCGCCGTCGCCGACCTGCGCGCCGGCGACACCGTGCTGGACCTCGGCTCGGGCGGCGGCATCGACGTGCTGCTGTCCGCGCGCCGGGTCGGACCGTCCGGCAGGGCGTACGGGCTGGACATGACCGACGAGATGCTGGAGCTGGCCCGCCGCAACGCCGCCGAGGCCGGAGCGTCCAATGTGGAGTTCCTTCGGGGGCAGATCGAGGCGGTACCGCTGCCGGACTCCACTGTGGACGTCATCATCTCCAACTGCGTGATCAACCTGTCCACGGACAAGCCGGCGGTGTTCGCCGAGGCGTACCGGGTGCTGCGCCCGGGTGGCCGGTTCGGCGTGTCCGACGTGGTGGCGGAGGACCACCTCACGCCCGCGCAGCGGGCCGAGCGCGGCGGCTGGGTGGGCTGCATCGCCGGCGCCCTGTCCGACGGCGAGTACCGCGCGGGGCTGGAGCGCGCCGGCTTCACCGCCGTCGAGATCCTGCACACGCACCCGGTCGCCGACGGCATGCACGCGGCCATCGTCAAGGCCACCAAGCCGCCGGCGGCCGGGTGACGGGCGCTACCACGGGATCGTGCCGCATGTTCGGTGTACCAGGCACGCCGCCGGTCGAGGGCGCGGACCGCCTCGCGCTAGTCACCGTGCTCGGCACCCAGGCGCTGGTGGAGTAGCCCCCGCCGGACCACCAGCTCCGCCACCCGCTCCATCGCGGCCCGCTCGCCCATCAACGGCCGCAGCACCACGACCAGTTGGCGCAGCAGCCAGCGCAGCGCCGGATCGCCCAACTGGCGCTGCCGGTACGCGTGGCGCAGCGCGGCGTCGAGGTACCGGGTCAGCTCGTTGGTCGCGTGCAGGTACGCCGGGTCCGCGCGCAGGCTCCGCGCGACCGCGGCGGCGAACGGCTCGCCGCGCCGGGGCTGCCGGGACCACCGGCTGTACCACGGGC
>DATEJJ010000928.1:0-2220 GCA_035278125.1 Rugosimonospora sp. | reverse complement strand
CCCGCAGGCAGCGCACCCGCAGCCGGCGGCCCGACGACCGCGCCCAGCGCGGCCGCACAGAACTGCTCCCAGTTGACCTGGTGGTGCCACAACCACCACTGACCCACACTCCGGTACGAGCAGACTTCCACACCGCGTCGGAAACAAGGGAATGGCCGGTGGTCCGGGTGCGAACTCCGGGCTACCGGCCGACCGGCCACCTCCGTCACCCGCCAGCTGAGTGGCGAGGCTAGGAGGTGCGGCCCGAGCCGACCGTCTCGAAGGCCGCCCACATCGACGCGTACCGGCCGCCGGCCGCGATCAGTTCGTCGTGCGTACCGGTCTCCGCGACCCGCCCGCGGTCGAGTACCACGATCCGGTCGGCGGTACGCGCGGTGGGTAGCCGGTGCGCGATCATGACAGTGGTACGGGACTGGGCGACGCGCCGCATCGCGGTGGTGACGCGCGCCTCGGTGGCCAGGTCGAGGTTGGCGGTGGCCTCGTCGAGCAGGAGTATCGCGGGGTCGACGAGTTCGGCCCGGGCCAGCGCGATGAGCTGCCGCTGCCCGGCGGACAGGGACCGGCCGCGTTCGGCTACCTGGTGCAGGTACCCGCCGGGCAGGGTGGCGATGAAGTCGTGCGCGCCCACCGCCCGGGCGGCGGCCTCGACCTCCGCGTCGGTCGCCTCGGGGCGGCCGTAGGCGATGTTGTCCCGGATGGTGCCGGTGAACAGGAACGCCTCCTGCGGCACGTACCCGAGCCGTTGCCGGAACGCGGTGAGGTCCAGCTGTCGCAGGTCGACGCCGTCGACGCGGACCGCGCCCGAGTCGGGGTCGTAGAAGCGGGCGAGCAGCTTCATGACCGTCGACTTGCCGGCACCGGTCTGGCCGACCAGTGCGACCGTTTCGCCGGCCCGTACCCGCAGTTCGACGCCCTGCAGCGCTTCGGGCGGCCGGTTCGCCGGGTCCGCCTCCAGCCGGGCGAAGCGGGGGTCGGCCGGCCCGCGGACCTCGGTGCCCAGGCCGGCCGGCGCGGCCGGGTAGGCGAACCGCACCCGGTCGAAGTCCAGCTCGCCACGCAGTTCCCCGGGAGCCACGGGTTCGGCCGGGGGCGGGGTCAGTGTCCGCAGCCGCATCAGTTCGGCGATCCGGGAGACCGAGACCCGGGTCTGCTGCCACGAGTCGAACACCTGGGACAGCTGCTGGATGGGCGAGAAGAACATGTCGATGTAGAGGATGAACGCGATGAGCGCGCCGGAGGTCAGCTCGCCGTGCCGGATCAGTACCGCGCCGGCGCCCAGCACGATCGCGTCGGCGACCGCGGACAGGAACTGGACGAACGGGAAGTACGTGGCCACCAGCCGCTGCGCGGCGACGCGGGAGGCGAGGTAGCTGCGGCCCAGCGCGTGGAAGTGGGCGGTGGTTCGCGATTCGTGCACGAACGCCTGCGCCTCGCGTACCCCCGAAAGGCTCTCCTGGAAGTCGGCGTTGACGATCGCGATGCGCTCGCGGGAGAGGTCGTAGAGCCGGGCCGCGCGCCGCCGGAACAGCATGGTGGCCGCGGCCAGCGGCAGCACCACGAGCAGGGTCAGCAGGCCGAGGCGGGGGTTGATGAGCAGCAGCGCGACGCCCACGCCGAGGAACGTCACGAAGGAGACCAGCGCGGCCAGCAGCCCGTTCTCGATCAGCGACTCGAACTGGTCCACGTCGGTGGTCATCCGGGTCATGATGCGGCCGGACATCTCGCGCTCGTAGTAGTCGAGCGAGAGCCGTTGCAGTTGGGCGAAGATGCGGATGCGCAGGGACAGCATGATGCGTTCGGCGGTGCGCCCGGTCACGAACGTCTCGCCCACCTGGTCGAGCAGGTCGGCGAGGGTGAGCACCAGGAACAGCGCGGAGGCGGCCCACAGCACGCCGCCGGCGCCCTTGAGCACGCCGTCGTCGATGCCGGTCTTGACCAGCACCGGGCCGGCCAGGCTGGCGAGCGAGTCGAAGACCACGAGGAGCAGGCCGAGCAGCATCGGCCGGCGGAACCGGCGGAGCAGGCCGCGCAGGCTGAACGCCGGGTCCGGCTCGCTCTCCGCCGGCACGTCGAGGCGGGGCAGGTCGGTGACCGGGCGCAGCGCGGCGACCCGGGCCAGCAGTTCCTGACGGCAGCGGCCTTCACGAACGCCGCACGGGCTCGAGCCTGATACAAGTCCAGCGTATCCACATGCACGGCCTGCGGCCGGGCATCTCCATC
>DATEJJ010000927.1:0-8704 GCA_035278125.1 Rugosimonospora sp. | reverse complement strand
CCCGCACGTACTCGTGCAGCCAGGAGACCGCCAGGCAGGACGCCACCACCCAGCCGGGTACGCCGACCAGCCACAGGGCGAGCAGCCAGCACAGCTCGACCAGCCGGTCGGCGAGCGCGTCGTAGACGTACCCGAGCGGGCTGGTCCGGCCGGACAGCAGGGCCACCGCCCCGTCCAGCCCGTCCGCCGCCGCCGCGGCGACCACCAGTACGGCCGCCAGCGCCGGCCAGGCACCGTGCCGTACCGCCAGCAGCGGGGTGAGGATGCCGAGCAGCAGCGCGCCCCCGGTCACCGCCACCGGTGGTACCCGCAGCCGGGCCAGCACCTTCCCCGCGTGGTACGCGAACCGCACCCAGCGCCGTACCTCGGGCCGCGCCCGCCGCGGGTCCACGCCGCTGTGCAGTGCGGCCCACTGGTCGGCGTACTGGTCCCAGGAGAGCACGGTCAGGCCCGCACCTCGCTGCTCAGGTTCTGCCAGACCTCGCGGGTGGCGGTGGAGCGGTTCAGCGTGTAGAAGTGGATCCCCGGCGCGCCCTCGGCCAGCAGCCGGGTACACAGCTCGCTGGCCTGCTCGATGCCCAGCTTGCGTACCGCCGCCGGATCGTCGCCGACCTGCGCGAACTGCGCCGCCAGGTGCCCCGGGAACGGCGCACCGGACAGCTGCTCGGAGCGCTCGATGGTGCGCAGCGTGGTGACCGGCATGAGCCCGGCCACGATCGGCGTCTGGCAGCCGGCCGCCACCACCCGGTCGCGCAGCCGCAGGTAGCTGTCCGCGTCGAAGAACATCTGGGTGATGGCGAAGTCGGCACCGGCCCGGCATTTGCGGACGAAGTGCTCGGTGTCACCGGGTACGTCGGGCGAGCGCGGGTGCTTGTACGGGAACGCGGCCACCCCGACGCAGAAGTCACCGGACTCCTTGATCAGCCGGACCAGGTCCTCGGCGTACGAGACGCCTTCGGGATGGCGTACCCACTCGCCCTGCGGGTTTCCCGGGGGGTCGCCGCGCACCGCGAGCAGGTTGTGGATGCCGGCGGCGGCCAGCCGCCCGATCACGTTGCGCAGCTCGGCGACCGAGTGCTGCACCGCGGTCAGGTGCGCCATGGGCAGCAGCGTGGTCTGCGCCGCCACCCGCTCGGTCAGCGCGATCGTGGCGTCCCTCGTCGAGCCGCCCGCGCCGTAGGTGATCGACACGAACGACGGGTGCAGCGGTTCCAGCTCGCGGATGGTGCGCCACAGCAGCTGCTCCTCCTCGGCGGTCTTCGGCGGGAAGAACTCGAAGGAGAACGTGGGCCGGCCGCGGGTGAACAGCTCACCGATCGGGGCGGCGCCGCCGGGCATCACGGATGGGAGACCTAGTGCCACACAAGGAGTCTAGTGGGCCAAAGCACGCTTAGGCGGCTCTCGCCCTGATCCGCTCGGCCGCCGCGTGGGCCAGCAGGAAGAACGCCTGGCCTTCGACGGATGTCCCTGGCTGCGTGAAATCAGGCGATCCGCAGACACCCCAGACCAGGCCGGCATTATCCACCCGCGTCGCGGCGGCGTCGCGCAGCGAATGGCCCATGCCGACATAGCCGAAGGGCAGCCACCGGTCGGCCACCCCGCAGAAGATGGTGTACGCGAGCATCTGTGCGAAGTTGGTCTCGACGAAGCTGTCCGGTTCGTTCAGCACGTTGTGGAACAGGCCGTCCTGGCGGCGGTACCGCATAGACGACTCGATCATGCGTTCCGCGTGCCGGCCCAGCTCATCCCGGATCGGGCCGCGGGGCAGGTGCGGCATCACCCGCGCGATCGCGGCCAGTACCCAGCCGTTGCCGGTACCCCAGAACGCCGGGCGGGCCAGCGTACGCCGGTCCTCGTCCCAGATCGCCGCGTACAGGCCGGCGCTCTCGCTGTACAGGCGGCTGCGATGCCCGTCGATCTGCCCGACGGCCGCGTCCGGGTGACCGGCCGCGGCCAGGAACGGGCAGACCATGTACAGCGTGTCGACCCACACCTGGCGCACGCTGGTCAGGTGGAACAGGATCCCGTCGTCGCTGCGCGGCGCGTGTTCGAGCAGCCAGTACAGCTGCCACTCGGCCGCCTGGTGGTAGCGCGGGTCGCCGGTCGCCCGGGCCGCCCACAGCACCGCCTCACCGCTGGCGGCCCCGTTCACCGCCGAGGTCTCCCCCATGTCGGCGAGCTGCCCGGTCCGGGTCTGCCGGGTGACCGCGTCGTGCGCCATCACCAGCAGCGCGTCGTACCGCCCGACATCGTGTACCGCGTGCGCGGCCACACCGTGCTCCCAGGAGTACCGCTGCATCGCCAGCATGGCGGTCAGCACCCGGTGCGCGAGCGCTGATAACTCTTCGGGCATGAACGGAGGCTTTCATGTCGTGCCGGCGGTAACGGTGCGACGACCGGCCTCAGCTCGTTTCGCCCGCGAGGGTGAAGGAGCGCAGCCGGTCGATCGCGAGAACTGTACCGACAACGAGGAACGCCGCGCTCATGGCCACGCTCACTGGGACGGAAACATGACTGTCCAGGTACGTGGTTCCTCCAGTTTTCGCCGCGATCGTCAGCGCGTACTGCTGGATCGACAGGGCGCGGGTACCGGCCAGCAGGTTGCCCAGCAGCCCCTCCCAGATCAGCACGTAGACCAGGCCGATCAGTACCGGCCGGTTCGTCAGCAGGCTGAGCAGCAGGAACAGCGCGCAGTACGCGGCCGAGGCGATGACCGCGGCCAGTGCCAGGCCCAGTCCGAACCGGGTCGAGTCGACGATCACCCCGCAGACGAACATGGGTACCGCGCTGACCAGGGCCGTGATCCCGGTCGCCACGGCCAGCTTGGCCAGTACGATCTCCCGGCGCGGCAACGGTTTGGTCAGGATGTGCACGATCGTCCCGTCGTCGATCTCGGCGCCCAGCACGCCGGTACCGATGATCAGCGCGATCAGCGGCAGCAGCACGGTGAAGCCGAAGCCGTGCAGGATCGGGCCGGCCCACTGGTCCGCGCGGTCCGGCCTGAGGCCGTGCGCCAGCGCGGTGAGCCCGACCAGCATCAACGGCAGCGGGATGAGCAGCGCGAAGCGCCGCCGGCCGAGCAGTCCCCGGGCGGTGATCCGGGCGATGGTGAGGTTCATGCGGTCCCCTGGATCAGGTAGGAGAAGACGCTTTCCAGCGACTCGTCGGACGGGATCAGTTGCCGTACCCGCACCCCTTCGCGCAGCGCGATCCGGGGCAGGGCACGGGTGAACGAGCCGTAGTCCCCGGCGCGTACCGCGAGCCCGGTCGCGGCCACGTCCACGCCGGTCACCGAGTTCTCGGCGAGCAGCGCGACGGCGAGCCGGCGGTCGTCGGTGGAGCGGATCGCGAACACGTGCGGCCGGTGTGTCATCAGCCGGCGGATGGTCCGGTAGTCGCCGGACGCGGCCAGCCGCCCGGCCACGATCACCTGTACCGTGCCGGAGATCTCCTCCACCTCCTCCAGGATGTGCGAGGAGAACAGCACGGTACGGCCGGTGTCGCCCATCTGGTGCAGCAGGTCCATCATGTGCATCCGCTGCCGCGGGTCCATCCCGTTGAACGGCTCGTCCAGCAGCAGCACGTCCGGGTCGTGTACCAGCGCCGCGGCCACCCGGGTGCGCTGGCGCATGCCCTTGGAGAAGGTGCTGATCCGCCGGTCCTTCGCCTCCTGCATCTCCACCAGCGAGATGGCCCGCCGGGCCGCGTCCTCCGGGTTGGGCAGCCGGTGCAGCTTCGCGCTGGCCAGCACGAACTCCCACGCGGTGAGGAAGCCGTGCACCGCCTCCCGCTCCGAGACCAGCCCGAGGATGCGGTACACGTCGGGGTTGCGCCACGACGGCCGGCCGGCCACCGTGACCGAGCCCTGCGACGGCGCCAGGAAGCCGGCCATCATGTGCAGCAGCGTGGTCTTGCCGGCGCCGTTCGGGCCGAGCAGGCCGGTCACGCCGGGGCCGAGGGTCATCGTCACGTCGTTGACCGCGACCACGTTGCCGTACCAGCGGGACACCCCGCTGACCTCGACCAGGTTCATACCGTCAGCCTCCGGTAGCGCACAACCAGCAGGGACACGCAGCCGCCGACCAGGACGAGCGCCGCGCCGAGGTAGACCGGGCCGTACCCGTCGATGTTCATGGTGTGGGTACGGTAGATCCAGTTGGACAGGCCCTGGATCAGCAGCACCGGATCGATCATCCGGGAGAGCTGGCGCAGCATCGGGCCGCCGAGCACCTGCAGCACGCCGACCACGGGCGTGGGTACCAGGAAGACGCCGACCACCGCGGCCGCCGCGACCGCGCGCCGGCCGGCCAGCGAGGCCACCAGGACCCCGATCGCGCAGAAGATGACCGCGTAGATCATCGCGTACGACCAGCCGCCGAGCAGGTCGGTGAACTCGTGCCAGGCGCCGGAGGCGCCGTTGGTCTGCGAGAACACGCCGCCCAGGAACATCAGCAGCAGCGGGCCGGCCAGCACCAGCCACATCGCGCTGACCGTCGCGGCCAGCTTCACCAGCGCGTAGTCGGTGCGCCGCAGCGGCCGGGAGAAGTACAGCGGCAGCACCTTGGCGCGCAGGTCCCGGGAGACCAGTTCGGGCGCGGCGATCGCGACGAACAGCAGCAGCGGGATGCCCACGCTGTCGCAGTACTGCAGGTAGCTGATGACCGGCTTGCCGCTGTTCGCGCGCAGCGCCACCGCGACCGCGGCCACCCCGAAGGCCAGCCCGACCACGATGAACGGGAAGATCTTCGCCTTGGCCGTACGGCCGAGACCGAACGCGGTACGCAGGCTGTGCGTGTACAGCGAGCCCGCGGCGTACCGGCGACCCAGACGGGGACCGCTGTAGCGCTGGTACCCGATGTCGTGGATGACTCCCTCAGCCAGCGCCATGGCCGACCTCCTGTGGTGTCGGGCCGGCGGCCGGCCGGGCCGTGGCGAACAGCTCGGCGACCCGGTGCCGCCGCTGGTCGAGCCGGTGCAGCGGCAGGTCGAGGGCGGCCACCGCGCCCATGATCAGGTCATACGTGTCGTCGGATTCGAGCGGTACCACGAGCAGCCGCCCGTCCCGGGTGACCGGCAGGCCCATCTCGCTCAGCCGCCCGGCCAGCCGGTCGGTACCCTCGTCCACCTCCACCACCAGCAGGTCCCGCTGCACCGTCATCGCGGACACCCGGTCCGCGCGCAGCAGCCGCCCGCCGTCGATCGCCACCACCGAGTCGCAGATCCGCTCCACCTCGCCGAGCAGGTGCGAACAGACCACCACGGAGATGCCGAACTCGGTGCCGATGCGGTGGATCAGGCCCAGCATCGCGTCCCGCCCCGCCGGGTCCAGCCCGTTGGTGGGCTCGTCCAGCAGCAGCAGGTCCGGGTCGTGTACCAGGGCCTGGGCCAGCTTGACCCGCTGCTTCATGCCGGTCGAGTACCCGCCGATCTGCCGGTACCGCTCCTCGTACAGGCCCACGTGGCGCAGCGCCTCGGACGCCCGTTCCCGGGCGGCGGTACGCGGCAGCCCGCTGGTGCGGCCCATGTGGGTCACGAACTCGGCGGCGATCAGGTCGGGCGGCAGGCAGTCGTGCTCGGGCATGTACCCCACCCGCGCCCGGATCGTGTCCGCCTCCCGCCGCGGGTCGAGCCCCAGCACCCGCACCTCGCCCGCAGTCGGGTCGAGCAGGCCGAGCAGTATCTTGATGAGCGTCGACTTGCCGGCGCCGTTGGCACCGATCAGGCCGATGATCCCGGGTTCCACGTCGACGGTCAGGGCATCCAGTGCGGTAACCCGGGGATACCGCTTGGTCAATGCCCGCGCCTGGATCAATGCCACGACGCGACTGTACGGTCAACTGTCCATCCGTGGTGTCCGGTGAATTCCCGCACAGTACCCGGACCCGCCCCTGACCCGTACCCCTAAGGCCGGGCGTATAGCGTCGGTCTGGTGAGCCATGACCTGCCCGGACGCGTCCAGCGAGCACTCGCGACGTACCTCGCCCGGCACCGCGAGCGGCTGGCCGCCGTGGACCCGGCGCTACTCCCGGTTGCGGACGCCATCCGCGACTTCGTGCTGGGCGGGGGCAAGCGGCTGCGGCCGGCGTTCGCGTACTGGGGGTTCCTGGGTGCCGGCGGTACCGACTCGGACGAACTGGTCGCCACGCTGGCCGCGCTGGAGCTGGTACACGCGAGCGCGCTCATCCACGACGACGTCATCGACGCCTCGGACACCCGGCGCGGCGTGCCGTCGGTACACCGGCGCTTCGCCGACCTGCACACCGCGTCCGGCTGGGCCGGCGACCCGGCCCAGTTCGGTCGGGCCAGCGCGATCCTGCTCGGCGACCTGTGCCTGGTCTGGTCCGACGAACTGCTCTCGCGCAGCGGCCTGGACGCCGCGCGGCTGGACCGGGCCCGGCCGGTCTTCGACGAGATGCGCACCGAGGTGACCGTCGGCCAGTACCTCGACGTGCACGCGCAGGTCACCGGGGACAGCTCGATCGAGCGCGCCGGCAAGGTGGCCCGGTACAAGTCGGCGAAGTACACGGTCGAGCGGCCGCTCCTGCTCGGCGCGGCGCTGGCCGGTGCCACCCCGGCGGTGTGCGACGCCTACCGCGGGTACGGGCTGCCGCTGGGCGAGGCGTTCCAGCTGCGCGACGACGTCCTCGGCGTGTACGGCGACCCGGCCCGTACCGGCAAGCCGGCCGGCGACGACCTGCGCGAGGGCAAGCGCACGTTCCTGGTGGCCGCCGCGCTGGAGGGTGCGGACCCGGCGGACGGCAAGGTCCTGCTGGACGGGCTGGGCGACAGCGGGCTGGACGAGTCCCGGGTGGCGCGGCTGCGTGGGATCATCCGGGACAGCGGGGCACTCGCCCGCGCCGAGGCGCGCATCGCGGAGCTGACCGCCCGCGCGCTCGCCGCGCTGTCCACTGTGGACCTCTGCGGTGGCGCGGCGCGAGCACTGGCGGAGCTGGCCACCGCCGCCACCCAGCGCGCGGTCTGACCCTCAGCGCGGCAGCAGCGGCGGGCCGGCCGGGCCGGTACCGCGCAGCAGCACGTACAGCGGCACCGCGCCGGTACGCCGGCGGTAGGCGATCGCGTCCGCGCAGACCATGTGCGCCCGGGTCCATGCCTTCTCGTCCGCCCGCGCCAGCACGCCGTACCGCTCCCAGAGCAGCACGTGCCCGCTGGCCGGCAGCCAGGTCAGGTCGGCCAGGCACTCGGACAGTGCCTCCCAGCGCCGGTCGAACCAGGCCGGGAAGCGCAGTTCGGCGGCCAGCGCGTCGAGGGCCTGCTCCGGCCCGGTCGAGGTGCGGCCGTCCAGCACGTACAGGGCCCAGCCGGCGGTGGCCAGGTCCCGGCGCAGCGCGGCGGGATGGGCGCGGGAGCGCCACCGGTACACCCCGGGCAGCTGCTCGCCACCCACCACTGCCGCAGCGAGCCGCCTGACCACGGGCCACCCCCTCGCAGCCCCTCGGAGCCCACTGCGCGCCGCCGGTGCCCGCGCCGCGGCGTCTGTTCACCTCCGCGCAGTCTGCGCGGCACCTGCCGCTACCGCAAGTCGCCGACCGGGCTAATGCTGCCGGTCAATGCCCCTGCGGCCCAGCCACACCCACACCGAGAGGGTGGACAGCACCAGCGCGAAGCCGAAGGCGAGGTCCTCCACGGGCGCGTACGCGAGGCGCCAGCCGATGATGTCCGCCGGGTTGTACCGCACCACGCCCCGCCCGGTCAGTACGCCGTTGGCGAGCAGCTGGAAAACCAGGACGATCGGGTACGTCGCCCAGAACAGCCCCCGGGTGAGCAGCCGGGTACGCAGCACCGCCAGGTCGAGCAGCGCGGCGCCGAGCACGCCGAGCACCACCGCCGCGGTGTAGGTCACCCGTCCCCGTCTCCGGCGCGCCAGCCACGCGGCCCGAGCACCGCCCGTACCGCCTCGAAGCCCAGGATCGCGCAGACCGGTACCACGAGGAAGAACAGCACCTCCTCGACGGGCAGCCCGCCCGGCAGCCGCAGCCGCAGCGTCTGTGCGGGGTCGTACGTCCAGTGCCCGGCGGCGATCGCGGCCAGGTCCCACACCACGAAGACGGCGGCGACCGGCAGTACCGCGAGCAGCAGGCGCCGCCAGCGGCGCAGCACCCGGACCCGGAGCACCGGCTCCAGCCACCCGGCGGACAGCAGGCAGCCGGCCAGCACGGCCAGGTAGAGCAGGTGGCGCACGGCCGGCGTCAGAAGCCCAGCGCCTGTGCCCGGCGCTTGACCTCGGTCGCCGTGTCGCCCGACAGGGCGACCGCGGGGCACCCGGGCAGGGACTCGTCCGCGGTGTACAACCACCGCAGCGCCTCTTCCTCGTTGTACCCGGCGTCGTGCAGGAGCGTCAGGACACCGGGGAGGTGCTTGCGGACCGTGGGTGTGGCGATCAGCTCGGCGGGTACCTTCGGCGCGCCGTCGCGGCGCACCGCGAGCAGCGCGTGGTCCCGGACCATCTGGCGCACCTGGTTGGGTGGCAGGCCCAGCCGCTCCGCGACCGCGGCGAGGCTGAGCCAGTCGGCCGGCTCGACGAGCTGGCCGGCGCGTGAAGCAGGTTCGGTCACCCCACCACCCTGTCATGACCTTGCCCGGCAGCACCACGAGTTCGGCGAGGTGGGCGCGTGCGGCGCCGGGTGAGCGGGGCCGGCCGCAGCCACCGGCGCGCCCTCGGTCACGGGCTGCGCCCGTACCGGAA
>DATEJJ010000926.1:0-10492 GCA_035278125.1 Rugosimonospora sp. | reverse complement strand
CGGCGCTGGCTGGGGCGCGCCGCCGGGTCAGCCCGGTTGGCCGGCACAGCCGTACCCCTATCCGTACCAGCAGCCCGCCGCGCCGCAGGCACCCGCGCGGCGGAACAACCGCGTCGTGCTGTTCCTCGTCCTGGGTATCGTCGCCGCCCTGCTCGTGTGCGGCGGGCTCGCCACCGCGACGGTGTTCGTGGTGCGCGGCCAGAACAGCGGCTCGACCCGGGCCAGCGGACCGACACCGGCGCCGGCGGCCTCCGGCAAGACACACACCGGGGACCTGCGCACGTACCTGGTGGCCAAGCCGGCAGGCGCGCGGGACTGGCAGCAGCCGCTGGGTACCGACGAGAAGCTGAGCCGCGACCAGGAGGCGCAGCTGTCCGTCACCGATTCCCAGAGTCGGCTCAGCCGGCTGAACATGTACAACTTCGTCGATGGCGCGGTACGCACCTGGGACGGGACCAACGGGGACGTGGTGGCGGTACGGCTGCTGCGGTTCGACAACCCGGGCGACGCCGAGGGCTTCTACCAGGCGGACGCCAGCGAGAGCATGAGCGCGTTCGGGATGACCAACGTCAGCCCGATCGACGGCGTCGACGAGGGCCTGCGCTTCGCCAACCCGACCGTGGACTCCGTCGGGTACATCCACTACTACAGCGAGGCCCGCAACGGTGACGTCGTCGCGCTGCTGATCGTCGGGCAGCACACCAGCCAGGGGGTACCGGCGCCGGTCGACCAGCTGTTCAAGCAGCAGTACGACAGGCTGTAACCGACCGAGGCAGGATAGATCCCATGGAGTACCGCATCGAGCGCGACACCATGGGCGAGGTCAAGGTACCGGCGGGGGCGCTGTGGCGGGCGCAGACCCAGCGGGCGGTGGAGAACTTCCCCGTCTCGGGTACCCGGCTGGAGCGTGCCCACATCGCCGCTCTCGCGCAGATCAAGTCCGCCGCCGCGCACGTGAACGCGTCCCTCGGGGTACTGGCGCCCGGCGTGGCGGCGGCCATCGAACAGGCGGCCGGTGCCGTCGCCGCCGGCGAGCACGACGACCAGTTCCCGGTCGACGTGTTCCAGACGGGCTCGGGTACCTCCTCGAACATGAATATGAACGAGGTGCTGGCCACGCTCGCCGAGCAGGCGCTGGGCGTACCGGTGCACCCGAACGACACGGTCAACGCGTCGCAGTCGTCCAACGACGTGTTCCCGTCCGCCATCCATCTCGCCGCGACCGCCACCGTGTCCGGCGACCTGATCCCCGCACTGCTGCGCCTCGCGTCCACATTGGACACCAAGGCGGCCGGGTGGGAGACGGTGGTGAAGGCCGGGCGTACCCACCTCATGGATGCCACGCCGGTCACCCTCGGCCAGGAGTTCGGCGGCTACGCCGCGCAGGTCCGGTACGGCGTCGAGCGGCTGCGCGCGAGCCTGCCCCGCGTCGCCGAGTTGCCGCTCGGCGGCACGGCCGTGGGTACCGGCATCAATACGCCGCCCGGGTTCGCCGCGGCCGTGATCGGGCGGCTGGTGGAGTTGACCGGGCTGCCGCTCACCGAGGCGCGCGACCACTTCGAGGCGCAGGGTGCGCGGGACGCGCTGGTCGAGCTGTCCGGCCAGCTGCGCGTGGTGGCGGTGGGGCTGCACAAGATCGCGGGGGACATCCGCTGGATGGGCTCGGGACCGCGTACCGGCCTCGGCGAGCTGCACATCCCGGACCTGCAGCCGGGTTCGTCCATCATGCCGGGCAAGGTGAACCCGGTGGTCTGCGAGTCGGTACGGCAGGTCTGCGCGCAGGTGCTCGGCAACGACGCGGCGGTGGCGTTCGCCGGCTCGCAGGGCGACTTCGAGCTGAACGTGATGCTGCCCGTGATGGCCCGCAACCTGCTGGAGTCGATCCGGCTGCTGGCGGCGGTGTCCCGGCTGTTCGCGGACCGCTGCGTGGCGGGGCTGGTGGCGGACGTGGACCGGTGCCGGGAGTACGCGGAGAGTTCCCCGTCGATCGTCACGCCGCTCAACCGGCACGTCGGGTACGACGAGGCCGCCGCGATCGCGAAGCAGGCTCTGGCGGAGCGGCGTACCATCCGCGAGGTGGCCATCGCCCGTGGCCACGGCGACCTCGACCTCGACACGCTCCTGGATGTCCTCCGCATGACCCACCCGTAACCGGTGCGGGTACCCTTTGAGCGTGACGCTGCGCTTGTATGACACCGCTTGCCGGTCCGTGCGGGAGTTTGTCCCGCGGGTGCCAGGTGAGGTCGGTATCTACCTGTGTGGGCTCACCGTCCAGTCCGGGCCGCACATCGGGCACCTCCGTTCCGGGGTCAACTATGACGTGCTGCGTCGCTGGCTGGAGCGCTCCGGCCTGCGGGTGACGCTGATTCGCAATATCACCGACATCGATGACAAGATCCTGGTCAAGTCGATCGGGCAGGGCCGGCCCTTCTGGGCCATCGCGTACGCGAACGAGCGGATCCTCGACGCCGCGTATCAGAGCCTGGGCGTGCTGGCGCCGACGTACGAGCCGCGGGCGACCGGGCACGTGCCCGAGATGCACGAGCTGATCAACATTCTGGTCGAGTCCGGGCACGCGTACCCGGCGCCCGACGGGTCCGGCGACGTGTACTTCGACGTGCGGTCCTACCCCGCCTACGGCGCGCTGTCCGGGCAGCAGCCCGACGCGATGCTGGACACCGGCGAGGGGCGCAACAAGCGCGATCCGCGGGACTTCGCGCTGTGGAAGGGCGTCAAGCCGGACGAGCCGCCCGACGCGTACTGGCCGAGCCCGTGGGGGCGGGGCCGGCCGGGCTGGCACATCGAGTGCTCCGCCATGTGCTGGCGCTACCTGGGCGAGGAGTTCGACATCCACGGCGGCGGCAGCGACCTGGTGTTCCCGCACCACGAGAACGAGATCGCGCAGTCGCGCGCGGCCGGGCTCGGCTTCGCCCGCTTCTGGGTGCACCACGGGCTGCTCAACCTGGGCGACACGAAGATGAGCAAGTCCCTGGGCAACGTGATCGACGTGGCCGCCGTCGCCCGGATGGGGGTACGCCCGGTGGAGCTGCGCTACTACATGGTGCGGCCGCACTACCGCTCGGCCATCGAGTTCTCCGAGCTGTCGCTGCGCAGCGAGGCCACCGCGTACCAGCGGCTGGAGGGTTTCGTGCAGCGGGCCACCGAGCGCTTCGGCGAGGTGGATCCGGTAGACCTGCCGGAGCGGTTCGTGGCGGCCATGGACGACGACCTGAACACCTCGGACGCGCTGGCGTGCGTACACGAGGCGGTGACCGCGGGCAACGCGCAGCTGGCGGCCGACGACGGCGGCGCGGCGGCGACGCTGGCGAGCGTACGCGCCATGCTCGGGGTGCTCGGCCTGGATCCGTTGAGTCCGGAGTGGACGGTCGGCGGCCAGCAGGACCTGCGGTCCATAGTGGACTCTCTGGTGGCGCTCGCGCTGCAACAGCGGGCGCTGGCCCGGGAGCGCAAGGATTGGGCCGCCGCGGACGGGGTACGCGATCAGTTGAAGAACGCGGGGGTCATCGTGGAGGACACCCCGCACGGTCCACGATGGAGCGTTGCTGATGCCCGGTAACTCGCAGCGCCACGGCGCCCGGCGTACCTCGTCCAAGAAGGGCGCCTCGGTCGGCTCGGGCGGCAACCGCCGGTCCGGGCTGAAGGGCCGGGGCCGCACCCTGCCGGCCGACGAACGGCCGTGGCACAAGGCATACTCCGGCGACGAGCCGCTGCCCGAGCGCACCGCCTGGAAGCAGGAGAAGGAGCGCCGGGCCGCCGCCGCGGAGGGCCGCGCGCCCAAGGTCGGCCAGCCGGGCAAGAAACAGACAGCCAAGGGTACGGGCGGCAGAAGCGGTCCCCGGGTCGCTCCCGGTCGCAAGTCCGCCCCCGCCAAGGACGCGCCCGAGTTGCTCGTCGGGCGGAACCCGGTGGTGGAGGCGCTGCGCGCGCACGTACCCGCCACCGCGCTGTACGCGGTGCAGGGCATCGGCATCGATGAGCGGATCGCGGAGGCGGTGCGTACCGCCGCGGACCGGGGCATCCCGCTGCTGGAGGTGGGCCGGGCCGAACTCGACCGGATGACCGGCGGCGTGCTGCACCAGGGCATCGGGCTGCAGGTACCCCCGTTCGCGTACGAGCCGTTCGAGGATCTGCTCGCGGCGGCGACCGAGCAGGTGGCCCCGCTGCTGGTCGCGCTGGACGGGGTGACCGACCCGCGCAACCTGGGCGCGGTGGTGCGCTCGGCGGCCGCGTTCGGTGCGCAGGGGTTGTTCCTGTCCGAGCGGCGCGCGGCGGGCATGACCGCCACCGCGTGGCGGACGAGTGCCGGTGCCGCGGCCCGGGTACCGATCGCTCAGGTGGTGAACCTGACCCGGGCGCTCAAGCAGTGCCAGGAGCAGGGGTACACGGTGATCGGGCTGGACGCGGACGGCGCCACCCCGCTGTACGGCCTGGAGGCGGCGGTCGGCCCGCTGGTCATCGTGGTCGGCTCGGAGGGGCGCGGCCTGTCCCGGCTCGTGGGCAGCACCTGCGACCTGCGGGTGAGCATCCCGATGGCGTCCACTGTGGAGTCGCTCAACGCGTCTGTGGCCGCCGCCGTGGCGCTCGCCGAGGTGGCCCGCAAGCGCGCCGAGGTCTGACGCTTCGCGCCTGACGTCGGCGGTACACGTACACGAAGGCGGCGACCCGGACCGGGTCGCCGCCTTCGGGCCAGGCGCGAAGCCTGTCAGATCAGATGCGTACCCCGGTCACCGCGTGGAACGCGTGGTGGTGCCCCTGCCGCGGCTTGACGAACACCGTGTCGCCCATGTGCGGCGTACGCCGGCCGTCGGTGCGTACCACGAACCGCTCGTCCGCACCCGACATGTTGACGTGGCCGTACACGTACGCGTCGGAGCCCAGCTCCTCGACCAGGTCGACGGTGATCGGCATGCCACCCTCGGTCTCGCTGACCAGGTCGGAGTCCTCGGGACGGAAGCCCACGGTCACCGAGCCGTTGCCACCGTTGCCGTGCGCGTCGGCCACCTGCTCGCGGGTCAGCGGCAGGATCATGCCGGCGAAGTTCGCGCCGGTCTCGGTCAGCGGTACGGTCTTGATGTTCATGGCCGGCGAGCCGATGAAGCCGGCGACGAACACGTTGCCCGGGTGGTCGTACAGGGCGCGGGGCGTGTCGACCTGCTGGAGGAGCCCGTCCAGGAGCACCGCGACGCGGTGGCCCATGGTCATGGCCTCGATCTGGTCGTGGGTCACGTAGACCGTGGTGGTACCCAGCTGTGCCTGCAGCGTGGCGATCTGCGAGCGGGTCTGTACCCGGAGCTTCGCGTCCAGGTTCGACAGCGGCTCGTCCATGAGGAAGACCTGCGGCTTGCGTACGATGGCCCGGCCCATGGCGACACGCTGCCGCTGGCCGCCGGAGAGCGCCTTCGGCTTGCGGTTGAGGTACTCCTCCAGTTGGAGCAGCTTCGCCGCGTTCTTCACGGCGGCGTCGATCTCCGGCTTGGGCGTCTTGCGCAGCTTCAGGGCGAACGCCATGTTCTCGTACACGGTCATGTGCGGGTACAGGGCGTAGTTCTGGAAGACCATCGCGATGTCGCGGGACTTCGGCGGGAGGTTGGTGACATCCCGCTGGTCGATGAAGATGGACCCGGAGTCGACATCCTCCAGGCCGGCCAGCATCCGCAGGCTCGTGGACTTGCCACACCCCGACGGGCCGACGAGGACAAGGAACTCCCCGTCGCCGATCTCGAGGTTGAGCGCGTCGACCGCTGGCTTCGTGCTACCCGGGTAGATCCGGGTGGCGTTCTGGTACGTGACCGTGGCCATGCCGCAGCTGTTTCCTTTCACCGGCAGGAACGTGCCGGACGATCCGAGTAAAAGGCGTGAACACCGGGCCGCAATGCCCGGCGCACTGCTAGCAAGGTAGACCCCACGTTTGCGCTCTGCCAAGCCCACGGAGATCCAATTGTCGAAGCGCCGGGCAGTTTGGGCGTCGATGGAGCGGTTTGTCAACTTCCACCATTGGACCTTTCCGATCTGCCACCCCGAACCCTCCCGACCGGTAACAATGAGCCATGCCCAGGTGGGAGTATGCCGAGCTGCGCGCCAGCCGCGAGTTCGCGATCGAGTGGACGGGGCCGGACGGCGATGCCCGGCCGCTGGCGACGCACGACAGCCGCCGCGTACACCCCGCCGCGTACCTGTCCGAGGTGGGCTCGGCGGGCTGGGAGGTCATCGCCGTGACCGAGGAGGGTACCCGCATCTACACCCTCCGCCGCCAGGTCCGCTGAGCCGGCTACCGCGGCGGCGGGGCGTAGAAGTTCGTCGTGTTGCGCACGGCCGTCTCGACCGCATCCGGCTCCGCACCGCTCGCCTTCAGCGCATCTCCCCACGCCTCGCTGCTCGTGGTGATACACCCGCGACCCTCCGCTGACCCCATCCACGCGACCGGGTCGGCCATCCCGGCGCCCGAGGCCAGGTGCAGGGCCAGCCCCAGCAGCGCGAGGTCCCAGCCCACGCCCACCGCGCCAGGTCCGAACTCCGACCAACGATCCGGGGGTACCGTCGCCACGTGCTCCAGTTCGAGCGCGGTTACGCCCTCCGCGCCCGGCGACAGGCGTACCCGCACCTCGCTCACGTCACCCTCGGCCTGCTCCCCGAACACCCACGTCACGGCGAGCACCCGCGGCGGCTCGCAGCGGCGGATCTCCCCGCCCGCGTTGCCCTTCAGCTGGTACCGGCCGCCCAGCCGCAGGTCACCGCTGACCGGCAGGAACCACCGCCCGATCCGCTCCGGATCCGTGATCGCGTCCCACACGTCCTCGATCGGTGCCTGGTACTCGCGCCGCAGCACCACGGCCTTGGCCTCGCCGGTGCCCACGGCACGCGCACCCGTCTCGCGGTGTACGGCGCGCAGCTCGTCGATCAGGTCCCGCACGGTCTACTCCTTCTCCCTCGAATCGCTCCCGGTCGCGTTGCGGCGGCGTTCGCGCCTACCCCGGGCCAGCTCGGTCGCGAGCGCGTCGAGCCGCTGCTCCCAGAAGCCCCGGAACCGGTCCAGCCACGCGTCAACCTCCTGCAACGGCGCCGATTCCACCGCGTACAGCCGCCGCGTGCCCTCGGCCCGCACGCTGGTGAACCCGGCGTCCCGCAGTACCCGCAGGTGCTGTGACACCGCCGGCTGCGAGATGCCGAACTCCCGGCGGATCACCTCGGTCAGCGCGCCCGACGTCTGCTCGCCCTCGGCGAGCAGCTCCAGGATCCGGCGCCGGACCGGGTCCCCGAGCACGTCGAACGCATGCACAGCCGCTACTGTCACACATCCTGCTTATATAAGTCAAACATGAAACACTGGCCTGCTCCGAACTACTCTCGCGTCAGATCGTCTGGACTCGGATGTTCTTGTGTCGTACGATCTGAGCCGTGGCACCTCTACCCATGCCCGCCGCCTGGTCCGGTCCTCTACCCGAGGCCGCGCCGCCGCCAGACATGGCCGTCTACCAACTGCCCACCGGCACGTACGAGACCCGCGCGGCCTTCGCCGTCCGCGGCGGGTCGTTCCGCGACAAGCGTCACTTCGCGGCAACGGCGGTCCTGGTGCGGCACCCGGAAGGCGACCTGCTGATCGACGCGGGCTTCGGCGCGGATGTGGCGGCACACATCGCGTCACTCCCGCGATTCGTGCGCGCTCCCTACCAGGTCACCAGGACCGCGAACGAACAACTCGACGCCGCCGGACACGACCGCAGCCGGCTGCGCGGCGTACTGGTGACCCACTCCCACTGGGACCACGTGAGCGGACTCGACACGCTGCGGGTACCGATCTGGATGAATTCCGGTGAACGGCAGTACGCGGCCGAAGACCCCGACGGGAAGGTGTTCCGCCGGGTGTCCGCGCACCACGAGATCCACGAATACGAGTTCAACGGCCCGCCGTACCTGGGCTTCCCGTCGAGCTTCGACGTGTACGGCGACGGCTCCGTGGTCGTCGCTCTGGCCGGAGGTCACACGACCGGCTCGGTGGTCATTTTCGTGACCGTGCCCTCCGGCCGGCGCTACGCCTTTATCGGCGACCTGACCTGGCAGCTCGACGGTATCCGCCGGTGCGTCGAACGACCGTGGCTGCTGCGGAAGCTCGCCGACACCGACCCCGAACAGGTCCGGCAGTGCCTGCTCCGCGTGATCGCCCTGGCCGACCTGATGCAGGTCGTCCCCGCCCACGACCGCGACGCCTATGACGGCATTCCCGAGCTGCCGCGATGAAGACACGGTCCAACGCGACCGCCATGGGACCGTCGGTCGACTCCGAAATCACCTGGCTGCTGCATCGCGCGGCGCAGCGGATGCGCAGCGCGACCGGCGAGCAGGCGGAGAAGCACGGAATCCAGCTGCGCGACTACATCGTGCTGAGCGCCCTCCACAAGACGCCCAACCTCACCCAGATCGAGCTGGGAAAGGCCCTCGGGTTGGACAAGACGACGCTCATGAGCCAGCTGGACCGGCTCGAACGGACGGGGCTCGTCGTGCGCCGCAACGACCCACACGACCGCCGCGCACGCATCCCCGAAATCACCGAAGCGGGAAACGCGCTACGGGCGAAAGTCGCCCGCGCTTGCGACAACGTCGAGGCGGTCGCGGTGAACAGTTTCAGCCGAGACCAGGTACAGGTCTTCAGGCGGATGCTGTTCGAGATAATCGGAGACAGCGAAGACCGGGGTTCGTGTCTGTGACCCGCCGGCACAAGGCCACGTCGACAGGGATGTGACGAGCCCCCGACAGGATTCGAACCTGCGACCATCCGCTTACAAGGCGGGCGCTCTACCGACTGAGCTACAGGGGCAGCCCTGCCATCCTACGGGTCCGCCGGCATGATGGTCCCGTGACGGTAGCCGGATTCAAAGATGGTGGCTGCTGGCCGGCCCGGACGGCAACGAAGGTGCGGGCATGAAAACGACCCCCGGACTTCCGCTCGTGCGGGCCGACTGGACTATGGTCGGCGTCCGGGGGTCGGGTAGCTGCCTGTATTCGCCGAGCCGCCTTCACGGCCTGCGACGAGTGCAGGAGGACGGCGGCTTAGCTGACAGCCACCTCACGAGTCCAGGTACTACACAACTTTGGACCACCTCCCTTCTCGTGTACGACCAACGTACGGAAGGCGAACGATGCCCCGCAAGTGACTTTTCAAACAGCCGGTACCGCTGAGTCGTGGAACAGGGCACTGACCGACTCCCCGTTGTGGATGCGCCGGATCGCCTCGGCCAGCGCGGGCGCGATGGACAGTACGCGCAGCTTCGGTACCCGCTTGGCGAGCGGGATCGGCACCGTGTTGGTACAGACGATCTCGGAGATGTCCGGCTGGTTGTCCAGGCGGTCCAGTGCGCCGGCCGAGAACAGCCCGTGGGTGCACGCCACCCGGATCGAGGCGACGCCCTGTTCGCGCAGCCGGTCCAGCAGCTCCATGACGGTGGAGCCCTTCGCGATCTCGTCGTCCAGGATGATCACGTCCCGCCCGGCGACCTCGCCGATGACGGCACTGATACTCACCTTGTCGTCGTGGAAGCGCTGCTTGGCGCCGGCGGCGACGGGTACCCCGAGCAGCCGGGCGAACGCGGCGGCCTCCTTCGCGTTGCCCAGGTCGGGCGAGACCACGACGGCGTTGCCCAGTTCGTACCGCTGGAAGTGGGCGGCGAGTTCGCGCAGCGCGTGCAGGTGGTCCACGGGTACCCCGAAGAAGCCGTGTACCTGCGGCGAGTGCAGCGTCATCGCGAGTACCCGCTGGGCGCCGGCGGTGGCGAGCAGGTCGGCGACGAGCCGGCCGCCGATGGAGATGCGCGGCGCGTCCTTCTTGTCCGACCGTGCGTACGCGTAGTGCGGCAGGACGACGGTGATCCGCCCGGCCGAGGCGCCCCGCGCGGCGTCGGCCATGAGCAGCAGCTCGACCAGGTGCTCCTGCACCGGCGGTACGAGCGGCTGGATCAGGAACACGTCGCGTTCCCGGCAGTTGGCCTGGAGTTGCACCTCCAGGCAGTCGTTGGCGAAGCGCTCCACCCGGGTCGGGTGCAACGGCTCCTCCAGGTGTGCGCAGATCTCGGCGGCCAGTTCTGGATGAGCAGTCCCACTGAAGACGGCGATGTCTCGCACGTACTTTCTCCCCGCTTTCCGGCGTACCCGCAGAGAGTGTAAAACGACGGCGGATCGGTGCGGACCGCCGCCGTCTTACGGCCCAGAGCCCGAACTCAGAGCATCCGCGATGCGACCGGCAGCGATTGGAGGGAGTCCAGCGGGACGGGGTGCGGCGCGACGCCGGAGGTGCTGCCGTTCCAGCGCGGGGAGCCCACCAGCGAGCTGAGGATGGGCAGATCGCCGTCGTCGGGCCGGAGTACCGAGTCGACAACGGACATGCCCTCGTCCCAACCGCGCGTCACCGCATCCATCCGTACACCCCATCAGGTTTGAAAGCTTCGTGGTCAGGCCCTGCCGTCTCCAACGACGCACGGTG
>DATEJJ010000925.1:0-2711 GCA_035278125.1 Rugosimonospora sp. | reverse complement strand
CTGACACACCAACGTGCCAAGATCCACCGCTGGCGCGGCTCGCTATGCGGCGTGGCGGAGGGCGGCGCTCAGGGCGGCGTGGGCGTCCGCGATGCGGATCGTGACCGTGGGGCTTTCTTCCAGAGCTGTGAGCCCCCGGTCGACAAGCTCGCGGGTCAGAGGCGGCCGGCGGCTTTCATGGCGAGGTAGGCGTCGGCGACCTTGGCGGCGAACACCTCGGCCGGGGCGTCCACGACCTCCACGCCGCGCCGGATCAGGGCCAGCCGTACCCGGTCGCGCTCCGCGAGCGTACGGTGGGCCGCCGCCGCGCCGTACACCGCCGCCAGGTCGCCCCGGCGTGCCGTCAGCTCCGCCACCGCCGGGTCGTGTACGGCGGCCACCACCACCTTGTGGCGCGCCGTCAGCGGGGTGAGTACCGGCAGCAGCCCCTCGCCCAGGGCACCCGGTTCGAGCGCCGTGAACAGCACCACCAGCGCCCGCTTCCGCTCCCGGCGCAGCACCTCGCCGGCGACCAGCCCGAAGTCCGTCTCGACCAGCGCCGGCTCCAGCGGTGCCAGCGCGTTGACCAGCCGGGGCAGCAGGGTACGGCTGGAGCCGCTGTCCACGGCGGCGCGTACCGCAGTGTCGATGGCGAGCAGGTCGACCCGGTCGCCGGCCCGGTTGGCGAGGGCGCCGAGCAGCAGGGCCGCGTCGATCGAGGCGTCCAGCCGGGGCTCGTCGCCGACCCGGGCGGCGGAGGTACGGCCGGTGTCGATGACGCACACCACGCGCCGGTCGCGTTCGGGGCGCCAGGTGCGTACCACCACGTCGGAGCGGCGCGCGCTGGCCCGCCAGTCGATGGAGCGTACGTCGTCGCCCATCACGTACTCGCGCAGCGCGTCGAACTCGGTACCCTGGCCGCGCCCACGGATCACCACCATCCCGTCGAGTACCCGCAGCCGCGCCACCTTCTCCGGCAGGAAGCGGCGGGACGCGAACCGGGGCAGCACCCGCAACGTCCACTGTGGAGTGACGGAGTCGGCGCGGGCCACGGTGGACTGCCGGTACGCGAAGCCGGCCGGGCCGAAGGAGCGGATGCTGACCCGTACCGCCGGGCGGTCGCCGCGCCGGGTGGGCGTCAGCGGGGTCACGAGCTGCGCCGCGGCGCCGGGTGCCAGCTGGAGCCGGTGCACCACCGGGGCGGCGCCGGCGGACGGTACCCACGCGTCGCGTACCAGCGCGTGCAGCGGCCGGACACCGCCGTTCGTGACGGTCAGGGTGACCGTGGCGCTCTCGCCCAGCCGCACCTGCCGGTCGCCGTCCCGGCGCAGCGTCACGTCGCGCAGCGCGCCGGCCAGGGCCAGGTCGAACGCGACGAGCAGCAGCGCGGCCGCCAGCGGGGCCAGGCCCCACCCCACCGACTGCAGCAGGAGCAGCGGGAGCACGCCGAGCCCGGCGAGGGCGGCCGGCCGCCAGGTCAGCACGGCTGGCTCACCGCGGGGTGGGTACCGTCGCGAGCACCGAGTCGAGCACGGTGTCGGCGGTGACGCCTTCGAGCTGGGCCTCGGCGCGCAGCCGTACCCGGTGCCGCAGGGTCGGCCGGGCCAGCGCCTTGACGTCGTCGGGGGTCACGTACTCCCGGCCGAGCAGCCACGCCCACGCCTTGGCGGCGTGCAGCAGCGCGGTGGCGCCGCGCGGCGAGGCACCCAGCTCCAGCGATGGCGACACCCGGGTGGCCCGGCACAGGTCGACGATGTACCCCATGACCCCGTCGGCCACGCTGACCGACTGTACGGCGAGCCGCCCGGCGGCGAGGTCGGCGGCGCCGGCCACCGGGCTGATCGCGCTCAGGTCGCGCGGGTCGAAGCCGGCGTGGTGCGCCCGCAGCACGCCCAGCTCCTCGTCCCGGCTGGGCAGCGGTACGGACAGCTTGAGCAGGAACCGGTCCAGCTGCGCCTCGGGCAGCGGGTAGGTGCCCTCGTACTCGATGGGGTTCTGGGTGGCCGCCACCACGAACGGCTCGGGCAGCCGGCGGGGCTGGCCCTCGACGGACACCTGCCGCTCCTCCATGACCTCAAGCAGCGCGGCCTGGGTCTTCGGTGGCGTCCGGTTGATCTCGTCGGCGAGCAGCAGGTTGGTGAAGACGGGCCCCTCGCGGAACTGGAACGCGGCGGTGCGGTTGTCGAAGATGAGCGACCCGGTCACGTCACCGGGCATCAGGTCGGGGGTGAACTGCAGCCGCTTGGCCTCCAGCGCGAGGGCGGCGCTCAGCGTGCGGATCATCAGCGTCTTGGCCACCCCGGGCACACCCTCCAGCAGCACGTGGCCGCGGCACAGCAGCGCGATGACCAGGCCGGTGACGACCGGATCCTGGCCCACCACGACCTTGGCGACCTCGGCGCGCAGCCGGCCGAGGGCGTCCCGGGCCGCACCGGCACCGTCCGGCGCCTCGCGCACCGCCGTGGCCTCGTTCATCAGCTCTCACCTTCCATGGCAGCAGGCCGCAGCGGCATGCCGAGCGCCTGGTTCATCAGCGTGTCGAGGGCGTCCACCGCGCTGACCAGCGCCTCGTCGTCGGGCGGCTCCGGCCCGTACAGGATGGACTCGATGTCTTCGGGGGTGCGGGCGGTGCGGGCGGCCACGGCCTCGACCACGGCGCTGGCCGCCGCGTCGGCGGGCAGGTCGAACGCGGGCACCAGGCGGCGCACCGCCGCGTCGCGCAGGGCCTGTAG
>DATEJJ010000924.1:0-5024 GCA_035278125.1 Rugosimonospora sp. | reverse complement strand
TACCGACCACCCCGACCAGCACGGCCAGCGGGACGAGCCGGGACAGCCGGGCGCGCCGGTACAGCGGGCCGGGTGCCTCGCCGACCAGGGCGGCCAGTGCGGCGGGCGCGGCCAGCCCGCCGAGCAGCGCGATGATCATCGCCTCGCTGCCCAGCCCGGCGGCGAGCAGCAGCCAGTAGGCGCCCAGGTGGTCCTGGTCCACCGCCCAGTACTCCGGGCTCAGCAGGGCGACCCGGCGGATCGGGTACAGCGCCGCCTGCTCCGCCACCGCCAGCGCGGCCCCGGTCAGCAGCAGGGTGCCGGCGTGCCGCCGGAGCAGGGTGACTCCGGCGTCGAGCAGTTCGCCCAGGGTCAGCGGTCGTAGCGGCAGGACTGCGTCCCCACCCATGCCGCCCCCTTGCGAGTATCGTTGCCCGCCTGGCCCGGACGCTCCGGGTCGGACCGCGGTGCCCATCCTGGCATGTACTCGCCATCGGTGGGTCCCGTGCCGGCCCGTTCCGGACCGGCAATTCGGATGAACCGCACGGAAAGTCGAGGCCGGCAAAGGCGGGTACCCGCGTTTGGCCGGCGGGATGGAATATTGGACCGCATGAGAGCCCGGGTTTTGGTGGTCGACGACGACCCGGCCCTTGCCGAGATGCTCGGCATCGTGCTGCGCAGTGAGGGATTCCTGCCATCGTTCGTGGCGGACGGGGAGCGCGCGCTGGGTGCGTTCCGCGACGCCCGGCCGGACATCGTGCTGCTCGACCTGATGCTGCCCGGCATGAGCGGGATCGACGTGTGCCGGTCGATCCGGGCCGAGTCGGGTATCCCCATCGTGATGCTGACCGCCAAGAGCGACACCGTGGACGTGGTGCTGGGCCTGGAGTCCGGCGCCGATGACTACGTGGTCAAGCCGTTCAAGCCCAAGGAGCTGGTGGCCCGGATGCGGGCCCGGCTGCGCCGGGGCGAGGACGTGACCCCGGAGATGCTCACCATCGGCCCCACCGGCAACCAGATCACCATCGACGTACCCGCGCACACCGTCAGCCGCAACGGGGACGAGGTGAAGCTGACGCCGCTGGAGTTCGACCTGCTGGTTGCGCTGGCCCGTAAGCCGCGCCAGGTGTTCACCCGCGAGGTGCTCCTGGAGCAGGTGTGGGGGTACCGGCACGCGGCCGACACGCGGCTGGTCAACGTGCACGTCCAGCGCCTGCGCGCCAAGATCGAGCCGGACCCGGAGCGGCCGGAGATCATCCTGACTGTGCGGGGCGTGGGCTACAAGGCCGGTACCGGGTGAGCCGATGGCGCGCGTACCGGCGCTGACCGCCCTGCTCCACCGGGCCCGCCGGCATCCCCTTGCCCAGCGGCTGCGGCGTACCGTGCTGCGGCGGCTGCTGATCGGCTGGGCGACGGTGCGCCGGGCCTGGCGCCGCTCGCTGCAGCTGCGCATGGTCACCATCACGCTGCTGATGTCGGCGGTACTCGTGGGCGCGTTCGGTGTACTGGTCGCCTCCCAGGTCACCGACGGGCTGGTCCGCAACGCGGTGGCCAAGGCCCGGGTGAAGGTCGACAACGGGCGGGACGACGTCGTCCAGCCGCAGCTCGCCGGGCTCAGTGACCGCAACGACCGGGATCTGAACAACACCGTCGCGCAGGTGCTCAACCAGCTCGCGAGCAACCCCGAGCAGGGGCCGGACGTGATCGTGGCGCTGCTGCCGGTGTCCAAGGACTCGGCGCTGCAGTTCAAGTCCCAGTCGGTACCCGTGCTGAACATCGACTCCGTGGTACCCGACGCGCTGAAGCGGCGGGTCGCGCAGGGGTACATCGCGCACGAGTTCGTCACCGCCGACCTGGGTACCGACGCCGGGCCCAGCCCGTACCTCATCTACGGCACCCCGGTACCGTCGCCGGTCGGCACGTTCGCGCTCTACTACGTGTTCCCGCTGGACGCCGAGTCCGACGCGGCCACCCTGGTACGCAACACGGTGATCATCACGGGTGCCGCCCTGGTACTACTGCTCGCCCTGCTCGCCGCGCTGGTCACCCGCCTGGTGGTACGCCCCGTGCGCACCGCGGCGCGCACCGCGCAACGGTTCTCGCTGGGCCTGTTCGACCAGCGGATGGAGGTGCGGGGCGAGGACGACCTGGCCATGCTCGCCGCCTCGTTCAATCAGATGGCGGAGAACCTGCAGCGGCAGATCGCCCGGCTGGAGGAGATGTCCCGGCTGCAGCGCCGGTTCACCTCGGACGTGTCGCACGAACTGCGCACCCCGCTGACCACGGTACGCATGGCGGCCGACCTGATCTTCGCGGCGCGGGAGGACTTCGAGCCGGCCGTGGCGCGCAGCGCCGAGCTGTTCCAGGCAGAGCTGGACCGGTTCGAGGAGCTGCTCACCGACCTGCTGGAGATCAGCCGCTTCGACGCCGGCTTCGCGGTGCTCGACGCCGAGCCGACCGACCTGGTACCGCTGCTCACCCGGGTCGTGGAGCGGCTGCGCTCGGTGGCCGAGGCGGCCGGGGTACCGCTGCGGCTGGAGGTACCGGACGCGCCGGTGATCGCCGAGATCGACCCGCGCCGGGCGGAGCGTATCCTGCGCAACCTGATCGGCAACGCGGTCGACCACGGGGAGGGGCGGGAGGCGGTGGTACGGCTGGGTATCAGTGAGACGGCGGTGGCGGTGACCGTACGCGACCACGGTATCGGACTGCAGCTGGGCGAGGAGAAGCTGGTGTTCAACCGGTTCTGGCGCGCCGACCCGTCCCGGGCCCGCAAGACCGGCGGCACCGGGCTGGGCCTGTCGATCAGCCTGGAGGACGCGCGGCTGCACGGCGGCTGGCTGGAGGCGTGGGGCTCGCCCGGGCAGGGTGCGCAGTTCCGGCTGACGCTGCCGGTACGCGCCGGTGACCGGCTCACCAGCTCGCCCCTGCGCCTGGTACCCGACGGCGCGGTCGTCCGTACCGCGCTGCTCGCGCTGTCCGTGGTACCCGCCGAACCGGGCGACGGGTACCAGCCGGCGCGCCACCCGGACGGGGACGGCAATGGCTGACCGGCGCGAGGTACTGCGCGCCCTGCTGCTGGGTGCGGCCGGCGCGGCCGTACCGGCGGCGCTCGCCGGCTGCGGCGTACCCGGCGGTGGCAAGCCGATCGTCGACGGCCCGGGCCCCTCCGCCGGTATCGGCGGGGGGAGCACGCCCCGCAACCCGCCGGGTCCCGGGGACGCGACCAGGCCGGAGGACCTGGTCAAGATGTACCTGCAGGCGGTGGCCGGGTCGCTGGACGACACCGACCGGCCGGCCCGGGTCGACGCCGCCAAGCAGTTCTTCACCCCGCAGTTCGCCAATGGTTGGGCGCCGGAGCGCCTGGACATCACGGTGGTGCGGATGCTCGGCCAGCCCTCCCGGAAGGAGGGCAGCACCGCCACCACCGTCGACGTGACCCTGGTGCCGGTCGGCCAGCTGTCGCCGCAGGGCGCGGTCGCCCAGCCGACCGGCAGCACGAGGCTGGGCTCGGTCGTGTGCAGCTTCGACGTGGTCGCCAACCCCGATCCGCGCGGCAGCGGCGCCTGGCGCATCGACGGCATCAGCTCCGGCCCGGACCGCACCCTGGCGGCGGACCTGCTGCTGTCCAGCGACGCCCTGGACGTGCCGCTCGGCCTGTTCACCCCGGTGTTGATCTACTACTGGTCGACGGCGCACGACGTGCTCGTGCCCGACCTGCGGTACCTCCCGCTGGGTGGCAGCAACCAGAAGGTGTACACCCGGGTGGTGAACGACCTGCTGCTCGGCAAGCCGGCGGACTGGCTGGACGCGTCGCCGACGCAGAGCGGCCTCAAGCTCGGCAGCGCGACCGTGTACCCGCGGGACAACCAGCTGCAGGTCAACCTGTCCGGCTCCGCCGGTATCCCGCCGCAGGATCTGATGACGCAGCTGCGCGCGTCGCTCTTCCCCACCTACGACAAGGGCGTCCAGCTGGTACTCAACTCGCAGCCCCAGCAGCTCGACGGCACCAGCGAGAACTACACCAGCGCCAACCTCGCGGACTTCCCGGCGCGCCCGCTGACCGTCCCGCCCGAGTACTGCGTGGCCGGTGGCACGGTACGACCGGTGCGCCCCGAGGTCGCACCGCCGCCGGTACTCAGCAACCCGTTGAACCGCAACGTGCGCTGGGCCGCGCTCAGCCGGAACACCCGGATGGTGGCGGTGGTCCGCGACAGCGGCGGCCACCAGGGGCTGTGGCTGGGCAGCGAGCGGGCCGGGGGCGACTACGCGCCGGTGAGCGGCCTGCCGTCGACCACCACGAACATGAGCCGCCCGGCGTGGCTGCCCGGCCAGGACCGGGTGCTGGTGGCCGCCGACGGCCGGCTCTTCGCCGTCGACGCGGGCGACCTGACGGCGGTCGACATCACACCGGCGCAGTACCGCGTGGACGCCTTCGCCGTGGGGCCGGACGGGCGGCGGATCGCGCTGGTCTCCGGCGGAGTCCTGTTCGTCGCAGCCCTCCTGCCGGCCAAGAAGGCGACCACGGTGGGCGGGCCGCTGCAACTGCCCACCATCGACCTGGTGGGGGGCTCGCTGAGCGCGGTGGCCTGGTCCCGGGTGGAGCGGGTGGTGGTGGCCGGCCGGCTGCCGAACAGCAACAACACGTACAGCCTGCTGGAGATCACCGTGGATGGCGCGATCTCCCAGCTGCTCGACGTCAAGACCGAGGTGATCACGCACCTGACCGCGTACCCGATGCCCCCAGCCGCGGGGCCGGTGGGCGCCGGCAAGGTGCTCGGCCAGGCCGGCGCGGCGGGCAAGGCGTACGCGTTCGAGTTCCAGGGCGCGTTCACCCGGTTCGGGGCCATCACCCCCAGCCCTTCGCCGTCGGCCAGCCCCGGCAAGCCTCCGGCCGGGCTGACGCCACTCGCCCCGTTCTACGCCGACTGAGGGCGCCGTGCCGGGTGCGGGGCCGGCGGCCGGATGGCTCGCCCAGACCTGGACCGGCCTGGTCGACCTGGTGCTCCCGGCCAGCTGCGCCGGCTGCGGCACCGAGGCGACGG
>DATEJJ010000923.1:0-5793 GCA_035278125.1 Rugosimonospora sp. | reverse complement strand
TGGTACGGATGCTGGCCGGCCTGCTGCGGGGCCTGGCCGGTCTGCTGGGCGAGCAGCGCCGCGACTGGCTGCACGCGCTGCTGGCCGAGACCGACGACCTGTCCACCCCCTCGGCCCGGCTGGCCTGGCTGGGCGGCGGGCTGTGGCTCGTGGCGCGGGAGGTACTCATGAACCGGATCATCCGGGCCCTGGCCTTCACGGCCGGCGCGGCCGCCCTGGTCCGGGTCGCCTGGCCGGGGGCGTCGACGAACTCCGCCACCCCGGTCAACCGCATGTACGTCGTGGGCACGCTGGTCCTGCTCGCCGGCCTGCCACTGCTGGTACGCCGCTACGCCGGCCCGGTACGCCCGGGGCGCGGGGCCCGGCTGGCCCGGGCCGGTGGGTACGCGGTGGTACTCGGGCTGATCGCCGCCACCGCCGTCCAGCAGCGCATCGGCAGCCAACTCGGCGGGTACTTCCCCGTCATCCTGCCGGTGTGGGCGATGGACGTCGGCTTCCTGCTGATCCTCGCCGGCTACGTGACCGGGCTGCTCGTCCTGACCTCCCGCCGCGTCCAGTTCACCCGCGGGGTCCTGCCGGCCGCCCTGAGCATCGGGGCGCTGACCGCCGGGGCGCTGTACCTGCTGGCGCCCTTCGGCATCAACGACACGGCCGAGGCGGCCTCGCACTCCCTGCACGGCGGACCGGTTGTCGTCGCGGACTATCTGGTGCTCGCCTGCTTCGCCCTGGCCGCGCTGGCCGTCCCCCTGGCCGTGTACGCCGCGGCGACCCGCCTGGCCGGCCGCGACACCCGGCCCGCCATCCTCACCCCGCCCCGGCAGGCCCTGCTGGCCACCACCGCCGCCATGGCCACCGCGGCCATCCTGGTGGCGTTGGTCACCACCCTGACGATCGCGCTGTCGCCGCACCACTTCACCGCGGCCCGCCGGCCCGCCGGCGACGGCACCTGCCCCACCTGCGAACCGAGCACCATCGTGGTCCCGCCGGGCCTGCGCCGGGAGTACAACTTCGAGGACAGTGTCAACGGGGCCGGCGACGGCGCCGGCGCGTTGCTGGTCGTGCCGCTCCTCGGCGCCGCCCTCGGTGCCCTCCTCGGGCGGCTCCGGGAGAGCGGTTGGCGTGCCGTTCCGCCGGCCGGCCCTGTCAAAACTACGGTACCGTAGGTTACGGTTCCGTAGGTAACAGCCAGTTCGTCGTGCAGAGGTGCCATATGACAGCTCCCACCCTCATCGAACCGTCGACCGGCGCCAAGCCGCTCACCGAAGGCAAGCAGAAGCCCGGGATCCTGATCGCGCTGTGGGCGTTCGTGGTCATCCCGTTCCTCGCGCTGGTGGTGGCGGTACCGGTCGCCTGGGGTGGCTGGCTGTCCTGGACCGACGTGGCGATCGGCGTGGTCTGCTACTTCGTGTCGGGCGTGGGCGTGACCGTGGGCTTCCACCGGTACCTGACGCACGGGTCGTTCAAGGCGACGCGCTGGCTGCGGGTGACGCTCGCGGTAGCCGGTTCGATGGCGGTGGAGGGCGCGCCGACGCAGTGGGTGGCTGATCACCGCCGGCACCACGCGTACTCCGACGTGGAGGGCGACCCGCACTCGCCGTGGCGGTACGGGGCGAGCATCTGGGGGCTGACCAAGGGTCTGGTGTACGCGCACGTGGGCTGGCTGTTCCACCGGGAGCTGACCAACCGGGAGCGGTTCGCCCCGGATCTGGTGGCGGACAAGGACATCCGGCGCGTGGACAACCTGTTCGTACCGCTGGTGATCCTGACCCTGGTGGCGCCGGCGCTGGCCGGTGGGCTGATCACCTGGTCCTGGCAGGGCGCGCTGAGCGCGTTCTTCTGGGCCGGGCTGGTACGCGTGGCGTTCCTGCACCACATCACCTGGTCGATCAACTCGGTCTGCCACGTGGTGGGCGAGCGGCCGTTCGCGACCCGGGACGGGGACAAGGCGGCGAACTTCTGGCCGCTGGCGATCCTGTCGTTCGGCGAGAGCTGGCACAACCTGCACCACTCCGACCCGACCTGCGCGAGGCACGGCGTACTGCGCGGGCAGCTGGACATCTCCGCCCGTACCATCTGGATTTTCGAGAAGCTCGGCTGGGCGCACGACGTCCGGTGGCCGAAGCCGGATCGCGTGGCGGCGAAGCTGCTGCCGCGCGGCTGAGGCACGATGGCTTGGTGACCGACGGGGCGAGTGCCAGACGCGACGGGGGCGGCGCCGCCAAGCCGAGCTCCCGGGTTCGGATGTCCGCCGCGCAGCGGCGGGAGCAACTCATCGCGATCGGGCGGCAACTATTCGCGGAGCGCGGGTTCGACGCGACCTCGATCGAGGAGATCGCGTCCCGCGCGAAGGTCTCCAAGCCGGTGGTGTACGAGCACTTCGGCGGCAAGGAGGGCCTGTACGCGGTGGTGGTCGACCGCGAGGTGCGGGCGCTGCTCGACCGGCTGTCCACCGCGCTGACCGGCGGCCACCCGCACGAGTTGCTGGAGCAGGCGGCGCTGGCCCTGCTGGACTACATCGAGGGCGAGACCGACGGGTTCCGCGTGCTGGTACGGGAGTCGCCGGTGATGTCGGCCACGGGCAGCTTCTCCAGCGTGCTGAACGACGTGGCGCACCAGGTGGAGCACATCCTGGGTGCGGAGTTCAAGCAGCGGTCCTACGATCCGCGCCTGGCGGAGCTGTACTCGCAGGCGCTGGTGGGCATGGTGGCGCTGACCGGGCAGTGGTGGCTGGAGGTGCGCAAGCCGCGCAAGGAGGCGGTGGCGGCGCACCTGGTCAACCTGGCCTGGAACGGCCTGTCCCACCTGCAGCCGAAGCCGGCCCTGCCGGTCCGCCACCCGGAGAAGGCCCGCTGAGCCACCCGGAGAAGGTCCGCTGAGCCCACCCGGAGAAGGTCCGCTGAGCCAGCCGGAGAAGGCCCGCCGAGTCAGGCTGTCTTCAGCGCGCCGCGCCGGTCGCGCTCCTCGGCGGCGGCCTCCTCGGGCGGGCCGGTCCGGCTGTAGAGCCCGGCGGTGAGCATCACGGTGCCGATGACGAACGACACGATGCAGGTGCTCATGCTGAAGTTGAGGAAGTTGGCGGTGGTGCGCAGCAGGGCCAGCATCGCCATGCCGGCGAGCAGGAACACCAGCCCGCCGGCCATGTTGACGAAGTGGTCCGCGTTGCGGCCGTACACCACCGCGGCGAGCACCACCACACCGACCACAATGGACAGAATGGCGAAGGCCGGGTTGGTACGCAGGCCGAGCGCGGTGACGTGGTCGTGGCCGAAGAACGGCCTGCCTGAGCTGCGGCTCAGCCCGACGATCCCGAAGACCAGCACGTAGAGGCCGGCGAGCGCGGCCAGCGTCCGGTACAGCGGCCGCAGCGGATGGTTGATCGGTAGGTGCGCCACGCCCTGATTGTCATACGGTCCGGGCGGCCCCGCTACCGGAACGCCCGGTCCGGCCGTACAGCCCGGCGGTCAGCAGCACGGTGCCGAGCACGAACGACACGACGCAGTTGGCCATGGAGAAGCCGAGGACATTGGCGTCGGTGCGCATGAGGCCGAGCATGGCCATGCCGGCGGCGATGAACACCAGGCTGCCGGCCAGGTTGACCACCCGGTCGACGTTGCGGCCGATGGCGGCGGCCAGCAGCAGCACGGCGCCGGCGGCCACGGACAGCCAGGCGAAGCCCAGATTGGTACGCAGGCCCAGCACCCATTGCAGGTGGTCCTGGGAGAAGGCGGGGGTACCGCTGGTGCGCGCCGCGGCGACGATGCCGAAGACGAGCACGTACAGGCCGGCGACCGCGGCGAGCACCCGGTACAGCGGCCGCAGCGGGTGGTTCACGGGAATGTGCGACATGGCGGGAAAGGTAGCAAGTTGATCCGGTTCAATCGGTACCGACCTGCTCGGCCAGCGCCAGCCACGCCTCCTCGGCCGCCTCCCGCTCGCGCAGCACGGTGCGCAGCTCGGCGTCCAGGGTGCCGAGCTTCTCGTAGTCGGTGGCGTGCTCGGCGAGCTGCAGGTGCAGCCGCTCCTCCTGCTGCTGCAGCCGCTCCACCTGCCGCTCCAGCCGGGCCAGCTCCTTCTTCGACCGCCGCTGGTCGGCCACCGCGGAGGCGGGAGCCGGTACGGACGCGGCCGGTACCGGCACCGTCGCGGTGCGCGACAGGTACTCCTCCACCCCGCCCGGCAGGTGCGTCAGGCGGCCGTCGCCGAGCAGCGCGTACGCGGTGTCGGTGACCCGCTCCACCAGGTACCGGTCGTGGCTGGCCACCAGGAGCGTACCCGGCCAGGTGTCCAGCAGGTCCTCCAGCGCCGCGAGCGTATCGGTGTCCAGGTCGTTGGTGGGCTCGTCGAGCAGCAGCACGTTGGGTTCGGCGGCGAGCAGGCGCAGCAGTTGCAGCCGCCGCCGCTCCCCGCCGGACAGGTCGGCCACGGGTGTCCACACGCGACGGTCGGTGAAGCCGAACACCTCGGCCAGCTGCGCGGCGGACATCTCCCGGTCGCCCAGCACCACCCGCCGGGCCACCTGCTCCACCGCCTCCAGCAACCGCACGCCGGTAGGTAGTTCGGCCAGCTCCTGGGACAGGAAGGCCGCGCGTACCGTCGAGCCGCGCGTGACGGTGCCGGCCGAGGGCTCCAGGACGCCGGCGAGCAGGCGCAGCAGGGTGGTCTTCCCGGCGCCGTTCGGCCCCAGGATGGCGATCCGGTCGCCGGGGCCGACCAGCCAGCTGGTGCCGTCCAGGATCCGCTTGGGCCCCGCGTCGAGTCGCACGCCGGACAGCTCGTACACCTGCTTGCCCAGGCGGGCGGTGGCCAGGCGGCGCAGCGAGACGGTGTCCCGCGGCTCGGGTACGTCGGCGATCAGCGCGTTGGCCGCCTCGATCCGGAACCGGGGCTTGCTGGTACGCGCCGGCGGTCCCCGGCGCAGCCAGGCGATCTCCTTGCGGAGCAGGTTCTGCCGGCGCCGCTCGGTGGCCGCCTCGATCCGGGCGCGCTCGGCCCGGGCGAGTACCCACGCCGCGTACCCGCCCTCGTACCCCCGTACCGTCTGGTCGGCCACCTCCCAGGTGCGGGTGGTGACCTCGTCCAGGAACCACCGGTCGTGGGTGACCACGACCAGCGCGCCGCGCCGGGCGGACAGGTACGTGGCGAGCCACGCGATGCCGGCCACATCGAGGTGGTTCGTCGGCTCGTCGAGCACCAGCAGGTCGCTCCCGCGTACCAGCAGCGCGGCCAGCGCCACCCGGCGCCGCTCGCCGCCGGACGCCTCGCCGACCCGCGCGGACAGGCCGAGGTCGGGCATGCCGAGTCCACTCAGGACGGTACGCACCCCGGCGTCCCCGGCCCACTCGTGCTCGGCCGTGAAGCCGTCCGGCAGCCAGCCGGTACCCAGCACCACGTCGCGTACCGTGGCGCCGGGCGGGAAGGCCAGCGCCTGCGGCAGCGACAGCACGCGCAGGTCCCGCCGGTGCGTCACGCGACCGGAGTCGGGCTCCTCGGCGCGGGTGAGCAGGCGCAGCAGGGTGGACTTGCCGGCGCCGTTGAGGCCCACCACGCCCACCCGGTCCGCCTCGTCCAGGCCCAGCGACACGTCCTGGAACAGCACGCCGGTGGGCCCGTACCCCTTGCCCACCCGGTCCAGGTTGACGATGTTGGCCACCGGTCAGGCCACCCGCGCGCCCGGTACCGGCCCGTGCGTGGCGATCGCGCTGCGGCAGGTACCGCTGCCGGAAAGTTCGTGCGCGACGGCGGCCGCGTGCGGCGCGTCGCGGGTGAGGAACGCGCAGGTCGGGCCGGAGCCGC